>NZ_JBFUBD010000117.1:0-8378 GCF_056405935.1 Polaromonas sp. P1_E3 | reverse complement strand
GTCTTGGGGTAGGCCGACTTGATCTCTTCCTCGGACAGCACTACATATTGGCCGTCCTCATACTCGACGCCCTTGACGATGTWTTCACGGGTGATTTCTTTGCCGGTGCGCTTGTTGACGCGCTTGTAACCCACCGGGTCCATGCTGCGCTTGTCCAGCCAGTCAAAGTCGACACCGCTTTCCGAGGTGGCCGAATGCAGCGCCACAGGGATGTGGACAAGGCCGAAAGTGATGGCGCCTTTCCATAAAACGCGCGATGCCATGGTGAGAGTCTTTCTACTGTGATGCGGGCGGGCCTGAGAAAAAAGGATGCGGGATGCAGGCCTCTATCGGGCAGTCTCCGGCCCACGGACACACAGGTGTGTCGGTGTGTGTTGGGGTACGCGCGTCGTCCGGAACCGACTGTTCGCATGGGGTTTGTCCTACGGGTTTGAGCAGCGTGCAGCACGCACAATCGGCTGCAACTTTTCAAGGAGCTGACACATGCTTTCACGCCGCACCGCCACCCGGGTTTCCCTTGCTGCAATGGCGGTAGCCGCTGCAGCCATCGCGGGTTGCGGCGTGATGAACAAGCAATCCAGTCTGGTCGCCTTCACCACGCAGCTCCGCGGCGCCAATGAGGTGCCCGCCAATGCCAGCACCGGTAGCGGCTCGGTCGATGCCGTTTTCGATCCCGCTACCAACCTGCTGCGCTGGAAAGTCAATTACACCCGCCTGACCGGCCCGGCGACTGCGGGACACTTCCACGGCCCGGCCGCTATCGGCGCCAACGCCGGTGTTGCGTTGGGCTGGGCCAGCCCCATCCGCAGCCCTATGGACGGCAGCGCCACACTGACGGCCGCCCAGGCCGCCGACCTGATGGCGGGCCGCTGGTATGCCAACATCCACACGGCCGCCTATCCCGCAGGGGAAGTGCGCGGCCAGATGACGATGGTGCGTAACTAGGGCCTTCCGAAGAGCCCCCGGGCCGGCCTTGATAAATGGTTGCGGGCGCAACCGGATCGGTTTATAGTTGCGGGCGCAACCATAAATTGAAGCGGTCGCTACATGATCAAGCTCGACAGAACCCTGACCTACCGCCTGCACCTTCTGCACAAGCTGACGGACATTGAAAGCCAGCGTGCTTATGTGGCTGACGCGCGCCTGTCGATGAGTGATGCCCGTTGCCTCACGGCCGTGGGTACTTTCGCGCCGCTGTCTGTGAATGACCTGGCGCAAAAAGCCAACCTCAATAAAGGGCAGGCCAGCCGTGCGGCCCAGTCGCTGGTCGACCAGGGCCTGGTCGTCAAAGCCGCAAGCCCGACGGACGGGCGCGGCGTGGTGCTGACCCTTACCCCAAAGGGCCGGAAGGCCTGGCAGCGCACCATGCAGGTGGTGGGTCAGCGCAACCAGGATATTTTTGGTGTGCTGAGTGCAGCCGAGCGCGACCAGCTCAGTGATCTTTTCGACCGGCTGATCGAAAAGGCCAGGGGCCGCGGCGATGAGCCTGCCGATGCCGAAGCGTGAGCGCTCCAAACCTTTGAATTGAATCCGTGAATCTGAATCCGTGAATTGAACACGCGAGACCCGAAAGAAGCATCCATGACCTCCAACACCTTGCGTTACCAGTCCGGCTTTGGCAATGAATTTGCCAGCGAGGCCGTTGCGGGCGCGCTGCCGCAGGGGCGCAATAGCCCGCAGCGCGCGCCGCACGACCTGTACACCGAGCTCATTTCCGGCACCGCTTTCACCGCGCCGCGCGCCGAGAACCGCCGTACCTGGATGTACCGCCGCCAACCCTCCGTGGTGGCGGGCGGCTACAGGCCCTACGGCCAGGCGCAGTGGACAACAGGCGCGGCAGGCGGCGTTGCCGTGCCGCCGGATCCCCTGCGCTGGAATCCGTTCGCCATTCCCGCCGGGCCGCTGGATTTCGTCGATGGCATCCGCACCGTGGCGGCCAATGGCGACGTTGAAGCGCAGACGGGCATGGCCGCGCTGGTGTATCTGGMCAACCGCTCCATGTCGCAGCGCGCGCTGGTCAATGCGGACGGCGAGATGCTGCTGGTGCCGCAGCAGGGCCGGCTGGTAGTGACGACCGAGCTGGGCATCCTGGATGTCACCCCCGGGGAAATCGCCGTGGTGCCGCGCGGCATGGCCTTCAGCGTGGCCTTGCCCGACGGCGCATCGCGCGGCTACGTCTGCGAAAATTACGGCGCGCACTTTCGCTTGCCGGAGCTCGGCCCCATCGGCTCGAACGGGCTGGCCAATGCGCGTGACTTCCTGGCGCCCACGGCCGCGTTCGACAGCGCGCCTGCGCCCGAGGGTGGTTTTGAAGTCGTCAAGAAATTCGGCGGACGTTTGTGGTCAGCCAGGCAAGCTGCCAGCCCTTTCAACGTGGTTGCGTGGCACGGCAACCTGGTGCCTTGCAAGTACGACACAGCCCACTTCATGACGATTGGCTCCATCAGCTACGACCACCCAGACCCATCCATCTTCACCGTGCTGACTTCGCCGTCGGACACGCCGGGTACGGCCAACTGCGACTTCGTGATCTTCCCGCCGCGCTGGCTGGTGGCCGAGAACACGTTCCGCCCGCCCTGGTACCACCGCAACCTCATGAGCGAATTCATGGGCCTGGTATATGGCCAGTACGACGCCAAGCCGGAAGGCTTCAAGCCCGGCGGGGCATCGCTGCACAACTGTATGGTGCCGCACGGTCCCGATACCGACGCGTTTGAGAAAGCCAGCACCGCGCCACTGGCGCCCCACAAGCTGGACAACACCCTGGCCTTCATGTTTGAAAGCCGCTACCGCTTTATCCCTACAGCTTTTGCGATGGAGGGCGGCGCGCTGGATGCCGGCTACAGCAATTGCTGGGCCGGACTCCAGGACCAATTCAAGGGCTGATGCGCATGAATAAATTACTCAACGCCACGCATGACCCGCAACTGCGCAGCTGGGTCGCCTCCGCCAATGATGCCGGCAGCGACTTCCCGATCCAGAACCTGCCTTTTGGCACCTACAGCCAGGGCCCCGACGGGGTGCGGAAGATTGGCGTGGCGATTGGCGACCAGGTGCTGGATTTACGGGCGGCCGGCCTGGTCGATACCGCTGACATGAACGAGATGATGGCGCAAAGCCCGCAGGTGCTGAGTGCGCTGCGCGCGGCACTGTCGCAAGGGTTGACTGAGGGCAGCGTGCAGCAGGCCGCGTGGAAACATTTCCTGTCCCCCCAGGATTCGGTGACCCTGCACATGCCGTGCCGTATTGGCGACTACACCGACTTCTACACCGGCATACACCACGCCACCACCGTGGGCAAGCTGTTTCGCCCCGACGCGCCGCTGCTGCCGAACTACAAGTGGGTGCCGATTGGCTACCATGGCCGCGCGTCGTCCGTCGGCGTGAGCGGCCAGGTCTTTCCCCGCCCGCTGGGCCAGACCAAAGGGCCCGACGACGCGGCACCAGCCTTGCGGCCCACCCAGCGGCTTGACTACGAACTGGAGCTCGGCTTGCTGGTGGGGCAGGGCAATGCGCTGGGTGAGCCGATCACCATGGAACAGGCTGAAGCGCACGCCTTTGGCATGGTGCTGCTGAACGACTGGTCGGCGCGCGATGTGCAGGCCTGGGAATACCAGCCGCTGGGCCCCTTCCTGTCCAAAAACTTTGCCAGCACCATTTCGCCATGGGTGGTCACGATGGAGGCGCTGGCGCCGTTTCGCGTGCCTTTCGTGCGGCCCGACGCTGACCCGCAGCCCTTGCCGTACCTGGACTCTGAGGGCAACCGCCGCCAGGGCGGCCTGGACGTGGTGCTGGAAGTGTGGATGGAGACCCAGGCCATGCGCGAGGCAGGCCAGGGCCCCGCGCGCCTGTCGCAGTCGAACTTTCGCGACGCCTACTGGACGGTGGCGCAACTGCTCACGCACCACAGCGTCAACGGCTGCAACCTGCAGCCCGGCGACCTGCTGGGTTCGGGCACGCTGTCAGGCCCCCGGCCCGAGCAGGCGGGATCGTTGCTGGAACTGAGCATGGGCGGGAAAAACGCGCTGACCCTGGCCAATGGCGAAACCCGGACCTTCCTGCAGGATGGGGACGCCATCATCCTGCGTGCAAGCTGCGCGCGCGAGGGCTTCCGGCGCATTGGGTTTGGCGAGTGCCGGGGGCAGGTGCTGCCGGCCAGACGGCTGCAGTGAAGCCTGGAGCCCGGTGTTGTGCTATTAAGTTGATAGCTGCTTGCGCACAATGGATAAGGCCTGCAGGCCGTTTTCATGGGTAAAACAGGGTGTTTAATACTTCGACCGGTAACGAAGCATCCCGCCTTTCACCTGGGCAAAAATGACGCCCATGCATCCCGAACACATCCTTGCGGCGCCCAGCCACCCCAATCCCTATCCTTACTATGCTGCGCTGGTGGCCGGCCCGCCGCTGGTGTTTGATGCACCACGCAAGCTCTGGATCGCTGCCAGCGCGGCCGCAGCCCATGCCGTGCTGGGCAACCCGGCTTGCGGTGTGCGGCCGGCGGCCGAGCCCGTGCCGCAGGCCATCGCCGGGTCGGCGGCGGGTGAGGTGTTCGGCCGCCTGGTCCGCATGAACGACGGCACCCGGCACGACGCGCCCAAATTGGCCTTGCAGCGATTCCTGGCCGCATTGGACCTGGACCGCGTTGGCGAGCGTACCCGGTTGATTGCGGCGAAGGCCATGGGCGACGAGGCCTTGTGCGGAGCGGCATTGTCGCGATGGGTTTTTGATGTGCCGGTGATGGCGGTCGCTGATGCCCTGGGTTTTGCGGAAGCCGAACTGCGGCGCGTTGCGGGCTGGACGCGTGATTTTGTGGCGTGCCTCTCGCCGCTCAGCACGCCGGAGCAACTGGCTGCGGCAGGTGATGCTGCAGCGGCTTTGCTGGCAAGGTTTTCCGACATCGTGAAGCAGAGCGGCACAAACCCGGACAGCGCCGTTGCCCGCGTCCAGCAGGAAGCGCAGAAGGCGCAGTGGCATGACGCCGCTGCGCTGCTCGCCAACCTGGTCGGCCTGCTGTCGCAAACCTGCGAGGCCACGGCCGGGCTGGTCGGGAATAGCCTGGTCGCACTGAGCACACAACCGGGCCTGGCCGAAACGGTGGGCCAGGATCGGCAGCGTTTGCTTCAGATGGTGAACGAAGTCAGCCGGCATGACCCGTCCATTCACAACACGCGCCGTTTTGTGGCGGAGGCGACAGAGGTGGCCGGCGTTTCGCTGCAGCCTGGCGATGTGGTCCTCGTGGCACTGGCGGCGGCCGGCCGCGACCCTTTGTGCAACCCTCAGCCTGAGCATTTCCTTCTGGATCGCGCGGACCGCCATGTGCCGGGCTTCGGCCGCGGCGCCCACCAGTGCCCAGGACAAGCACTGGCCTGCAATGTGGCTGCCGCAGCCGTCAGGGCCCTGCTGGAGTCGGGCATGCGGTTACCTGTACCGGCAAGCTGGCGCTACCGGCCTTCCACGAATGTCCGCATCCCGGTTTTTTTTGATTGACGCCCGCCTGAAAGGCTTCCCATGATCGCCATCATCTTTGAAGTGCAGCCCGCCGAGGGCAACATGCAAACCTATCTTGATATCGCCGCGGCGCTCAAGCCGCAGCTGGAGCAAATCGACGGTTTCATCTCCGTCGAACGGTTTCAAAGCCTGAGTAATCCCGGCAAGCTGCTGTCGCTGTCGTTCTTCAGGGACGAAACCGCCGTGCTGGAATGGCGCCGCCTCGAATCCCACCGCAAGGCGCAAAGCCGCGGGCGCGGCGGCGTTTTTGAGAATTACCGCCTGCGCGTGGCCCACGTGCTGCGTGACTACGGGCTGAATGAGCGTGACGAGGCGCCGGCGGACAGCCGCGAGCAGCACGGCTAGGCGCTGCGGGCCCGGGTGCGCTTCCAGCGGGGCGGCCACCACCACCAGCTCAGCAATACCAGCAGGCCAAACCCGGTGTAGGCCACCATGAACACCCAGGCTGGCGCGTTGAAAAAGATCAGCCGCGACAGCCAGTGCTCGATGAAGGAGCCGCCATAACTGGCTTGCCCGGCCTGCTGCCTCAGGGCCTGTTCCCAAATGGTGAGTGGGCAGACCTCTCCCAGCCAGCTTTGCGCCACCACAAAGCCGATCAGCGCCAGATGCGTGAGCCTGACCCACGGCGCGCGAACCCAGGCCCAGCCGCGCCAGCCGCCTGCCATGAACAGCAGTTGGCCGAGCAGGGCAAAGGCGACGATCGCCACATGCAGCACCAGAATGGAGTCGGCAAGCAGGGCAGCAGTGAAAGAGCTCATGGGCATGATGGAGTGAGGATGCAGGGAATTCATGGCCATTCGTGGTCATGAGGCCACTTTAAACATGTCAATCGTGCATGGGCAGGCCTTTGTAGGGCTTAAATGCCGAATAAAGAGGCAAAACTCAGGGTAAACCTTACAATGGAGGGTTACCCAAGAGGGTTACCTCAAGTCCATGAACGCCCCTGTCGACGTCTCCTTCTTTACGCGCGCCGCCAAGCCGCTGACCAGTTACCGCAAGTACTGGGCGGCCCGCTTTGGCACGGCCAAATTTCTGCCCACCAGCCGGGCCGAAATGGATGCGCTTGGCTGGGACAGCTGCGACATCATCATCGTCACGGGCGACGCCTATGTAGACCATCCGAGCTTCGGCATGGCTGTCATCGGCCGCATGCTGGAGGCGCAGGGCTTTCGCGTCGGCATCATCGCGCAGCCCGAATGGCAAAGCGCCGACCCCTTCCGCGTACTGGGCAAGCCCAACCTGTTTTTCGGCGTGACCGCCGGCAACATGGACTCGATGATCAACCGCTACACGGCGGACCACAAGATCCGCAGTGACGACGCCTACACCCCCGGCGATATTGGCGGCAAGCGCCCCGACCGCGCGGCGCTGGTGTATTCGCAGCGCTGCCGCGAAGCCTACAAAGACGTGCCCATCATCCTGGGCGGCATTGAAGGCTCGCTGCGCCGCATCGCGCATTACGACTACTGGTCTGACAAGGTACGCCGCAGCGTGGTGGTCGATGCGAAATGCGATTTGCTGCTCTACGGCAATGCCGAAAGGGCGATTGTTGAAATTGCTCACCGCCTGGCCGCCAAGGAGCCTGTGGCCAGCATCACCGACGTGCGCGGCACCGCCTTTATCCGCCGCACGGGCGATGAAACCGCCAACGGCTGGTTCGAGATCGACTCCACCAGTGTTGACGCACCCGGCCGCGTTGAAGCGCACGTCAACCCGTATTTGATGATTTCCGACCAGGCGCGCGAGCAGGGCGCCACCTGCGCGCGTGAAGACGAAGCTGCTGAAGTTGCGGTGGAGGCTRAAGCAAAGGGCTCGCCTGTGCTTGCCAAAGCCGTGAAGCCCGCCAACCCAGTTGGAGCCAACCCCGCCATCAAACCGTTGACCTTTGTGGCCAACCCGAATCTGCCGTCCACTGTGCACACCGCGCAGGGCAAGATCAAGGTTCCGCCGCGCGACCGTTCCGTAATCCGCCTGCCGTCGTACGAGCAGGTCAAAAGCGACGCAGTGCTCTACGCCCACGCCAACCGCGTGCTGCACCTGGAGACCAACCCCGGCAACGCCAGAGCCCTCGTGCAGGCCCACGGCGAGGGCGCCACGGCGCGCGACGTGTGGATCACGCCGCCGCCCATCCCGCTAACCACGGCCGAGATGGACTACGTCTTCGATTTGCCCTACGCGCGCTCACCGCACCCGCGCTACGCTGACGAAAACGGCAGCCATGACGGCGCGACCAAGATCCCTGCCTGGGAAATGATCCGCTTTAGCGTGAACATCATGCGCGGCTGCTTCGGCGGCTGCACCTTCTGCTCCATCACCGAGCATGAAGGCCGCATCATCCAGAGCCGCTCTGAAGACTCGGTGATCCGCGAGATCGAAGCGATCCGCGACACCGTCAAGGGCTTTACCGGCGCGATTTCCGACCTGGGCGGGCCGACTGCCAACATGTACCGCATCGGCTGCAAGTCGCCCGAGATCGAGGCCGCCTGCCGCAAGCCGAGCTGCGTGTACCCGGGCATCTGCTCGAACCTCAACACCGACCACAATCCGCTGATCAAGATGTACCGCCGCGCGCGGGCCTTGAAGGGCGTGAAGAAAATCCTCATCAGCTCCGGCCTGCGCTACGACCTGGCCGTGCAAAGCCCTGAGTACGTGAAAGAGCTCGTCACGCATCACGTCGGCGGCTACCTCAAGATCGCGCCAGAGCACACCGAGCAGGGTCCGCTCACCAAGATGATGAAGCCGGGCATCGGCAGCTATGACAAGTTCAAGCAGATGTTCGAGAAGTACAGCCTCGAAGCCGGCAAGAAGCAGTTCCTGATTCCGTACTTCATCGCGGCCCACCCCGGCACCAGCGACGAAGACATGATGAA
>NZ_JBFUBD010000116.1:0-8379 GCF_056405935.1 Polaromonas sp. P1_E3 | reverse complement strand
ATGTGGACCCTACCAAGGGCGAAGACAACCGCGAATGCGGCCTGCACCTTGCGCACTGATGGCCCTTTCCTCCTGCCTCCCCTGCCTCCCCACGCTCCACCAAGCTGACTTATGAACGCCCGTACACCATCTCCTCTGCTGCCAGCCGACCCGGCGATCTCCATCGCGCGGCTGAGCAACTCCCACCTCGATGCGCTGGAAGAAGAAACCATCTTCATCCTGCGCGAAGTGGCCGCCGCTTTCGAGCGCCCGGCCCTGCTGTTTTCGGGCGGCAAGGATTCGCTGGTGATGCTCAAGTGCGCGGAAAAGGCTTTCGGCGTGGGCCGCATTCCTTATCCGCTTTTGATGATCGACACCGGCCACAACTTTCATGAAGTGACCGACTTCCGCGACTTCCGCGCCAAAGAACTGGGCGCCGAGCTGATCGTGCGCAACGTCGAAGACTCCATGAAACGCGGCACCGTGCGCCTGGCCCATCCGGGCGAGTCCCGCAATGTGCACCAGTCGGTGACGTTGCTTGAGGCAATTGACGAATTCCGTTTTGACGCGCTGATTGGCGGTGCCCGCCGCGACGAAGAAAAGGCCCGCGCCAAAGAGCGCATCTTTTCGCACCGCGACAGTTTCGGCCAGTGGCAGCCCAAAGCCCAGCGCCCCGAACTCTGGACGCTCTTCAACACGCGGCTGCAACCGGGCGAGCACTTCCGTGTGTTTCCGATCTCCAACTGGACAGAACTGGACGTCTGGCAGTACATCGAGCGTGAGCAAATTGCGCTGCCATCGCTCTACTACGCACACCAGCGCAAGGTAGTGGAACGCAAGGGCCTTCTGGTGCCGGTGACAGAACTGACCCCCGCCCGCGACGGAGAGCAGGTTGTTGAAAAGACCGTGCGTTTTCGTACCGTCGGCGACATCACCTGCACCTGCCCGGTCGACAGCCCGGCCGCCACCGCCGCTGAGATCGTGATCGAGACGCTGGCCGCCGACGTAAGCGAGCGTGGTGCCACGCGCATGGACGACAAGACCTCAGACGCTTCCATGGAAAAGCGCAAGAAAGACGGGTATTTTTAGTTCTCCCCCGGGCAGGCTTCGCCTGCTCCCCCCAGGGGCGGCGCCTGCGGACCGGCACAGCCGGACCCGCGGCCCCTACTGATAAAGACCTTGCCACCATTTTTGAGACTGAGATGACTACAAGTACCCACACTACTGATTTGATAGCTGGTGGCGCACAGCCAGCAACGGTTTCAGGCCAAAATGACCTGAAACCCGCGTTGAAATTCATCACCTGCGGTTCTGTCGATGACGGCAAGAGCACCCTGATCGGCCGCCTGCTGGTGGACAGCAAAGCCGTGTTGCAGGACCACCTGGCCGGCGTGCAGCGCCAGGGTGAAACCGACCTGGCATTGCTGACGGACGGCCTTTCGGCCGAGCGCGAGCAGGGCATCACCATCGACGTGGCCTATCGATATTTCGCCACCGAAAGCCGCAAATTCATCATTGGCGATGCCCCTGGGCATGAGCAATACACCCGCAACATGGTGACGGCCGCCTCCAGTGCCGACGCCGCCGTCGTGCTGGTGGATGCGACCAAGCTCGACTGGAAAAACCCTGCGCTTGAGCTGTTGCAGCAAACCCGCCGCCATTCGCTGCTGGTCAACCTGCTGCGCGTGCCGTCCATCGTGTTCGCCGTGAACAAGCTTGACGCCGTGGAAGACCCGACGCTGGCTTTCAGGAACATTCAAGCAGCGCTGGCAACATTCGCCCGGGCCGCGAAAATTCCGGTGAAAGCGACGGTGCCTGTGTCCGCCCTCAAGGGCTTTAACGTGGTGAACGCCCAGCCCGGCTGGTGCGGTTACGAAGGCTTGTCGCTCCTGCAGCTGCTGGAGCACCTGCCTGTCACGCCGGCTGAAACCACCGAGGCCTTTGCCTTTCCGGTGCAATGGGTTGAAAAGTTTTCGTCTTCATCCGACACCTCCCAGGGACGGCGCGTCTTCTGGGGCCGCGTTGCCTCAGGCGGCGTACAGCCGGGCCAGAGCGTGACCATACTGCCCAGCGGCAAGACGGCCGTGGTGGCGCAGGTGCTGGACCATGCCCGCCAGCCCAAAGCCATCCTGGCCGGCCACAGCGCGGGCATCGTGCTGGACCGGGAAGTCGATGTGTCGCGCGGCGACTGGTTGCTGGCCACGGATACCTTTGAGCCCTCACGGGAAATCTCGGCCACCGTGGCCTGGATGGACGACGAGCCGCTGGTTGCCGGACGCATCTATTGGGCGCTGCATGGCCACCGCTGGGTCAAAGCCAAGGTCAAACGCATCGTCCACAAGCTTGACGTCAATACCCTCGCCGAGGAAGACGCCAGCGAGCTGCCGCCCAATGCCATCGGCCACATCGAGCTGAGCCTGCAGGAGCCGCTGGCCACCCTGCCCTATGCCCGTTCGCGCATGCTGGGCTCGCTGGTCCTGGTGGACACTGCCTCGAACAAGACTTCAGGTGCCCTGCTGGTCCTTTGACCAGGATCAAACCCCGTTCCCTTCAACGACTTAACCCTGCTCCCGGAATCCTCTTAAAATTGAGGGTTTCCACCGATTAGCCCCAAATAACATGACTCACATCGTCTCCGAATCGTGCATCCGCTGCAAATACACCGACTGTGTGGATGTCTGCCCCGTGGATTGCTTCCGGGAAGGCCCCAACATGCTGGTGATCGATCCGGACGAATGCATCGACTGCGCCGTCTGCATTCCCGAATGCCCGGTTAATGCCATCTACGCCGAGGAAGACGTGCCGGCAGATCAAATCGCCTTCATCCAGCTCAATGTGGAATTGAGCCGTGCAGCGGGCTGGAAAAGCATCACCAAGCGCAAAGACGCCCTGCCCGATGCCGAGGAATGGAAAGACAAGACGGGCAAGCTGTCCGAATTGATCCGCTGACCAGCTCGCCCGAAACCCGGACCACTGGCATTTCGCCCTACCCTGCGCAGCCACGCGCTGCAAGGCGCCCAGGAACCATGGAACCTCAACTGAACCAAGAAGTGCTCAATACCGCAGCGCAGCACGACGGCCCGATCGAGACCGATGCGGTGATTGTGGGCGCCGGGCCCGTCGGCCTGTTCCAGGTGTTTGAGTTGGGCCTGCTGGAAATCAAGGCGCATGTGATCGACTCGCTGGCTTATCCCGGCGGCCAGTGCATTGAGCTTTACCCCGACAAGCCAATTTACGACATTCCCGCCGTGCCTGTGTGCACCGGCAAGGAGCTCACCGACAACCTGCTCAAGCAGATCGAGCCTTTTGGCGCGACCTTCCATTTCGGCCAGGAAGTCAGCGTGGTTGAAAAGCAGCAGGACGGCCGTTTCTTTGTCGAAACGTCAAAAGGCACGCGCTTCCTGACCAAAACCATTTTCATCGCTGCCGGTGTGGGCGCCTTCCAGCCCAAGCTGCTGCGTGTCGAGGGCCTGGAGAAGTTCGACGACAGCCAGCTGTTCTACCGCGTCAAAAGCCCTGCCGACTTCGCCGGCAAGAACCTGGTGATTGTGGGCGGCGGTGATTCCGCACTGGACTGGACGCTGAACTTTGTCGCCGAGGGCCCGAACAAGGCCGAGAGCGTGATCCTGATCCACCGCCGCGACGGCTTCCAGGCGGCGCCTGCCAGCGTGGCCAAAATGCGCGAGCTTTGCGACGCCTACGAGATGCAGTTCATCGTGGGCCAGATCACCGGCTACGAAGAAAAGGACGGCAAGCTGACCGGCGCCAAGGTCACGGGTTCCGACGGTGTCACGCGCGTGGTGCCGCTGGATGTGCTGCTGGTGTTTTTTGGCCTGTCACCCAAGCTGGGGCCGATCGCCAACTGGGGCCTGGACATCGAGCGCAAGCAGCTCAAGGTGGACACCGAGAAGTTTTCGACCAATGTTCCGGGTATCTTTGCCGTGGGCGACATCAACACCTATCCCGGCAAGAAAAAGCTGATTTTGAGTGGCTTCCATGAGTGCGCGCTGGCAGCCTTTGGCGCCGCGCCCTTGATCTTTCCGGACAAGAAAATCCACCTGCAATACACCACGACCAGCCCGAAACTGCACAAGGTGCTGGGTGTTGAGTCACCCGTGTTTGACGACTGAAGCATCCCGCTTCGCACTCACCTGAAAGCCCGCCTCCGTGCGGGCTTTTTTGTTGCCTGATCAGCACCGGGTTTGAGCCTCAGCGCCGTCATGGGATGCACCGCTGCACACACCCAAATTTCGGAATGATTCCGTCCTACAATTTGCGCAGCGCCCGCAAGGGTGCTTTCGCTGGGGGTGTTGCCGCGATTCGCCGTGTGCGAATTGCGGTGGCTGAGAAAGTCCCTTTGAACCTGATTTGAGGTAATCCTCGCGCAGGGAAGCATGTTCCGGATGTCCGCCGTTGTTGCGGGCTTCAGGCAGGCCGACCTGAAATCGATGATCGGAACTGCTGATGACCACCACTTCTACACCCGCTGCGGCCACTGCCAACACCGCGCTTTCACCACTGCCCTCCAGCGACCGCCTGTTCGGCTGGAGCGACCATGCCGCGCTCTGGCTCAGCCTGGGCGTGGGCCTGCTGGTCATGCAGATCGGCGCCTACCTGGTGCCGGCTGTGGGCACCCAGACCGCGCTGCTGGTGATCATCTGCGGCTCGGTGCTCGGCGCCGGCCTGCTGGCCTGGACGGCCAAAATCGGCTGCGACAGCGGGCTGTCGAGCGCCGGGCTGATGCATGCCACCTATGGCAGCAGCTTTGCGCGCCTGCCGGTACTGCTCAACATCGTGCAGCTCATCGGCTGGACCACCTTTGAACTGGTGGTGATGCGTGACGGGACAGTGGCCATCGCCCGCCAGTCCGGAAACTTTGCAGGCGCCTTTTGGCCACTTCTGGCTACGCTGCTGTGGGGCGCTGTACTGCTGGCACTGCTGTCGGGCTCAATGGTCAAACTGGTGCGCAAATTCATAGGCCGTTATGGGCTGCCGCTGGTCATCGCCTCATTGCTGTGGCTAAGCTGGCAGTTTCTGTCCAAGGCCAATGCCCAGGGCATGGCTGCACTGTGGAACCGGCCTGGCGAAGGCGGCATGAGCACGCTGTCCGCACTTGACCTGGTGATCGCAATGCCGGTGTCGTGGTTACCCCTCGTAGCCGATTTCGCGCGCCATGGACGCGATGGCAAAGCCGCGCTGCGCGGCACCTGGCTGGGCTATGCGATCGCCAATATCTGGTGCTACGCGCTGGGCGTGCTGGTTGCGATCACGGCACCCAGCACCGACCTGGTCGCCGCGCTGTTGCTGGCGCAAGGCGGCCTGATCGCGCTGGGGCTGATCCTGATCGACGAAGTCGACAACGCGTATGGCGATCTCTATTCAGGCTCCGTGGCAGGCCACAGCCTGAAGCCGTCCTGGAGCGTACGCCGCTGGGGTGTGGGACTGGCCCTGTTGTGCACCGCGCTGGCGCTGGTGCTGCCCATGCACAGCCTGGAGCCTTTTTTGCTGATGCTCAGTTCAGTGTTTGTACCTTTGTACGGCGTGATCCTGGCGCGGCTGGCCGGTACGGCCGGTATTGCTTCGCTGGTGACTGAGCGCAAGGTGAATGCCAGCGCCGTCGCGATCTGGGTGCTGGGCATTGCGTGTTATCACCTGTGTGCGAAGCTCGCGCCGGACTGGGGTGCGGCTTTGCCAACCCTGGTGCTGACCTTTGTACTGGCACGCCTGACGCGCAGCGGCCGCTCCGGTATTACCGCAGCGGCTTGAGCCGCATCGCGATGGGCGCGTGGCCGTGGTTCAGCGGCCCGCCGCCAGCGCCCGTTCGCACTCTGGCACCAGCCTCAAGCGCCGCGCGCACATAGGCGCGTGCGCGCTGCACAGCCTCCAATAGAGGGTGCCCCAACGCCAGGTGCGCGGCAATCGCGGACGACAGCGTGCAACCGGTGCCGTGGGTATTGGAGCTGGGAATGCGCGGCCCGCGCATCCAGTGAAGTTCGCCGCTTTGCATGGCCAGTAAATCGCGGACCACATCGCCGGGCAAATGCCCGCCCTTGAGCAGCACGGCGCGGGCGCCTTGGGCCAGCAGCTCCTGTGCAGCAACCTGCATGTCCTGCTCGGTGCCCAGCGACCGGCCGACCAGCAGCGAAGCCTCGTCGAGATTTGGGGTGACCACCATGGCACGCGGAAACAGCTCACGCACCAGTACCGCAATGGCCGGGTTGTCGATCAGCACGGCGCCGCTGGTGGCGACCATGACAGGATCCAGCACCACGTTCTGCAACGCATGCCGGTCAATTGCCTCCGCCACGGTCTGCACGATGTCGGGGGCGTGCAGCATGCCGATCTTCACCGCATGCGCGCCTATGTCTTCGATCACGGCATCGATCTGGTCCCGCAGCATCTGCGGCGGCACGCCGTGGATGGCGCGAACGCCGCGCGTGTTCTGGGCCGTCAGTGCGGTGATGGCCGTCATGCCGTAGCAGCCCAGCGCTGCAAAGGTCTTGAGGTCAGCCTGTATGCCGGCTCCGCCACCGCTGTCGGACCCTGCAATGCTCAGCACGCGGGGGTACTCGTGGTCAAAGGCGATTTCAGTCATCAGTCCAGCCATTCATTCCGTAATCCTCAGGAACACCCGTGAATTTAAACAGTGACGCCACTAGCGGCAAAATGCCCGGACATCATTCTGGGCAACGTCAAGGTCATATTTGTCTGTAGGTTGCCCATTGCGGTGCCTTACCGCGCCGCTGAGAACGTCCCGGGCCAAGGCACATCGTGACGCATCGGTGCCGTCTTCCTTTCCCCCGGAAAGCGATCGAGGCTGTTTTGGCGTGGGCGGACTGTCGGCCTCCTGCGGCGGCAGGCGCGGCTGCGTCTGCCTGTTTTGTTCGCGCAGATATTCGGCAGCAGGTTTGGCCGCTGGAGAAGGCGCAGGCTGAGGAGGCAACTTCACTTCGGCTGCCTTGGCCGGACCCGCATCATCCTTTCGCGAGGAATAGTGCGTTTGCCCCTTCGCATCTACCCATTTATAGACTTGCGCATGGCTGGCTGGCACCAGCAGGAAAGGTAGCAGGAAGGCGCTGAATATTCGCAGCTTGATGCCTGAACTTTGCATGCAGGCCATGCGCCCGATGTGATCGGCTTTGACCTGGACAGGCGAATGGATTTGACCCTGTTCCGCCCGGCGGCTCGCGTATCCGAAGATTTTCATGATCACAATGGTACTAGGTACCCCACCCGGCGAATGATCACTCCGCCGCGGCACGCACGAGGTCAAGGATTTCTGCGCTCCACCAGCGCGCATTTCCAGTCCGCATTTGCCAGTCCGCCTGGCGGCGAGCAATGAAAGCAAAGTGGTGACCTTGTACCGAGGCTCGAAGCGCCTGAAAAACAAAAGGCCTGCACTTGCGTGCAGGCCCTTGGATTTATTGGCTCCTCAACCTGGGCTCGAACCAGGGACCTACGGATTAACAGTCCGGCGCTCTACCAACTGAGCTATTGAGGAATACAGCCTTAGATTATAGCGTCAATTTTGAGGCTTTTTAAGCCTGCGGCGTGCGGCGAATGTCCTGTTCGCGTTCAACGGCGAATGGCGCACGCTGCCTTGGCAAAGACATCACGACATATGAGCCCTCAGCCCTTATTCAACGAGCGCAAGCAGCTATCAAATCAATAGCGCACTGCCATGCCGCCGTTTTGCCATCACACCTGGCCGCGCCGCAGCAATCTGCTGGGCTACCATGTGCGAATGCGCTCCAAGGCCCATTGTTGTTATGGCTCCATGACCTTCCATTTTTAAGCCATGGGTAAACTCCCACGCCCCGTGCCCTGGCTTGCCGCAGGCGAAAGCTTTCCTCCGCTCGACAGCGCCTGGGGAATTCATGACCCGGCGCCGGGCTTGCTGGCTGCGGGCGCCGCGCTGGATGTGCCGACCCTCGTCCATTCTTATTCGCAGGGGATCTTCCCCTGGTACAGCCTCGGCCAGCCCGTGCTCTGGTGGAGCCCGGACCCCCGCATGGTGCTGCAAACCCGCCACTTCAAGCTGCACCGGTCGCTGCGAAAAACGCTGGTCCGCTTTCAGGAACAGCCGCGCTGCGAAATCAGGTTTGACAGCGCCTTTGAGCGCGTCATCAGCGCCTGCGCCAGCAAGCCGCGTTCCGGACAGCCGGGCACCTGGATTGTCCCTGACATGGTGCAGGCCTATACCAGCCTTCACAAGGCCGGCCATGCACACAGCGTCGAAACCTGGGTCGACGGGGAATTGGTGGGTGGCCTGTACTGCGTGAACCTGGGCCGCATGGTGTTCGGCGAATCGATGTTTGCGCACGAGACCGACGCATCCAAAACCGCGTTGGCAGCACTGGTGGCTTTTTGCCGCTCAAACCATATCGCCATGATCGACTG
>NZ_JBFUBD010000115.1:0-8440 GCF_056405935.1 Polaromonas sp. P1_E3 | reverse complement strand
CCCCAGTGGTACAAGGCGCGTTCCGGCGTCCGGACCAGAGCCCAGTCAGGCGCCGCCCGGGTGGCGCGCTTCCGTCCGCAGCCGGGCCGCATGCCTTGAGCTGCTTTCCCGCTGAATCCTTCCTGTTTGCGTGCCTCCCCGCGCAGTCCCACCCGCGCAAATTTCTCCCATGAGCGACCCCAACACCGAGAAGCCCGACGAACTCGCAGGCACCGAGCAGCCCTTTGTGCAGCACCTCATGGAGCTGCGCGACCGGATGATCAGGGCGGTGATCGCCGTCGGCATTGCCGCCATCGTGCTGGCATTTTTCCCCGGCCCGGGCGCGCTTTACGACATCCTGGCCGCGCCGCTGGTGGCCTCGCTGCCCAAGGGCGCCACGCTGATTGCCACCAACGTGATTTCGCCTTTCGTTGTGCCGATCAAGATTTTGTTCATGGCGGCCTTCATGATCGCGCTGCCGGTCGTGCTCTACCAGGTGTGGGCTTTTGTGGCCCCCGGCCTTTATTCGCACGAGAAAAAACTCGTCATGCCGCTGGTGATCTCCAGCACGCTGCTGTTTTTTGTCGGTGTGGCGTTTTGTTATTTCGTGGTGTTCGGCCAGGTGTTTCATTTCATCCAGAGCTTTGCGCCCAAATCGATCACCGCCGCGCCTGACATCGAGGAATACCTCAACTTCGTCCTTGGCATGTTCCTGGCGTTCGGGCTGGCTTTTGAAGTGCCGATCGCGGTGATTTTGCTGGTGCGCATGGGGGTGCTCAGCGTGGCCCAGCTGCGGGAATACCGCGGTTACTTCTGGGTGGCGGCAGCCGTCGGCACCGCGCTGGTGACGCCGCCTGATGCAGGGTCGATGCTCATGCTGCTGGGCGTGGTGGGCGGCCTGTATGAGGTCGGCATCATCGCCGCGCAGGTGTTCGTCAAGCACACCAAAAAGCCTGCAGACGACGCCGAGGCCGAAGCGGCCCAGTCCTGATAGCGCTGGGGCTTTACGGCCCCGCCAGCGACTCCAGCCCCTATTGCAGGGAACCCATTAATTCCAGGTAGAAATGGCTGCAGCCCAATATGGACGGGCGCAAGCAGCTATTAATTCGATAGCGTTATCACGATGATGGCCGCGGGCTTGCGCCGCTGCCGGTCAGCGCTGCTGAACCTTGGGCCGCTGGCGCTTGCCGGGAGTTACGGCAATCTCGGTCTGCTTGTCCTTGCGCAGCACCGTCAACGGCGCCGGCGTGCCGGGCTTGAGGGCCGCCACGGCGGTCAACAGCTGGCTCACGTTGCGTACACCCTTGCCGTTCACGGCGGTGATCACGTCGCCCGGCAGGAGGCCGGCCTGCGCGGCCGGGCCGTTTTGCAGCACGCCGGTGATGATCACCCCGCCTTCTTTGGCCGCAGCCGGAGGAAGGCCAAACGTTTCGGCCAGTTCGGGGTTGAGGTCCTGCGGTTCCACGCCGATCCAGCCCCGTGTGACCTGGCCGTCCTTCACGATGCCGTCGAGCACCAGCTTGGCCGTCGATACYGGGATGGCAAAACCAATGCCCATGGAGCCGCCCGAGCGGGAGTAAATCGCCGTGTTGATGCCCATCAGGTTGCCGTTCACGTCGACCAGCGCGCCGCCCGAGTTGCCTGGGTTGATGGCGGCGTCGGTCTGGATGAAGTTTTCAAAGGTGTTGATGCCCAGCTGGTTGCGTCCCAGCGCACTCACGATGCCCCCGGTGACGGTCTGGCCGACGCCGAACGGGTTGCCGATGGCCAGCACCGCGTCGCCCACCTGCAGCGCGTCGGAGTTGCCCAGCACGATGACAGGCAGCTTGTCGAGGTCGATCTTCAGGATGGCCAGGTCGGTGTCCGGGTCGGTGCCGATGACCTGTGCCTTGGCCTTGCGCGTGTCGTTGAGGATGACTTCGATCTCGTCGGCGCCTTCGACCACGTGGTTGTTGGTCAGGATGTAGCCGCTGGCGCTGATGATCACGCCGCTGCCCAGGCCACCCTGCGGTTCGTTAGGGCCCTGGTCGCCGAAGAAGAATTTGAACCAGGGATCTTCGGCATGCGGGTTTTTGGCCGCGGCCTTGCTGGTGTTGATGCTGACCACGGCCGCCGAAGCCACTTTGGCCGCCGCTGCAAAGCCGCCGCCGGCGCCGCCGCTGCGCGGTGCGCTGCCGGCTGGCGCCTCGATCACGGACACCCCCGGCGTGTTGCCGCGGTCCAGCCACTGGGGCTTGAGCGTAGCCACCACGAAGTACGCCGCCAGCAGGACGGTGACGGTTTGGGAAAAAAGAAGCCAGGTGCGTTTCATGAGGCGTGAGGGTCGGCGTGCCGGTACGAAGGTGCGGAAGACGAAGGGGCGGGAATCCGGGGCGGCGCAGGGCCGGAAGGGGCGCGGCGCCAACTGGGGGAGTTTATCGCTTCGGGTCCCCGCTCGCTGTAAGGAAGCACGCCGGCTGGCTCCGGTACCATGTTCCTGGCTGCCGCAAGGCCGCAGCCGTGGGCAGCTTGAACGGCCGCCTGCGGTCAACAACCATAACGGAGGTGACAACATGCATCAGTGTTCAAGGCGGGCATGGCTCGCGCGCGGCGCGGCCGTATTGACGGCGGGTTCCACGGGCCTGGCGTTGCCTGTTCTGGCCGCACCCACCACAACGAAATTTCCGGCCAGTGTGGTGGCGCAGGGCACCACGCTGCAGCTTAACGGCGCCGGCACCCGCTTCAAGGCCATTTTCAAGGTCTATGACATGGCCCTGTACACGAGCCGCAAGGTCACCTCGGCCGACGAGGCGATGAAGCTGGGCACGCCCATCCGCCTGGCGTTTGTGGCGCTGCGCGAGGTCTCCGGCACCGACCTGGGCCGGCTCTTCCTGCGCGGCATGGCCGACAACTCCAGCCGCGACGCGGTCAGCCGCCATTCGGTGTCGAGCAACCGCCTGATCGACATTTTCTCGGGCCGCAGCAAGCTGATGCCCGGCGATTCATTTGCGATGGAGTTCGTGCCGGGCAAGGGCACCAGCTTTTTCATCGCCGAGCAGCCGCAGGGCGCGGCGGTCGGTGATGCGGAGTTCTTCCGCATGGTGCTGGGCATCTGGCTGGGGTCCGTTCCGGCCGATTTCATGCTCAAGGACGCTTTGCTGGGCCTCGAGAAAAACTGACCGTCCTGAGACAATCGCGGCATGAGTACCACACGACATGCCACCCGGCAGGATTTGCTGCAGGCCTTTGACACGCTTTTGCAGCCTGCGCGCTTCAAGGACTACGGCCCCAACGGCCTGCAGGTCGAAGGCAAACCCTCGGTCGGCAAGATTGTTTCCGGCGTGACCGCCAGCCTGGCCCTGATCGAAGCGGCGATTGCGGCGCAGGCCGACGCCATCTTTGTGCACCACGGGCTGTTCTGGCGCGGCCAGGACGGCCGCGTCACGGGCTGGATGAAGCAGCGCCTGGCCTTGCTGCTGGCCCACGACATCAACCTCTACGCCTACCACCTGCCGCTGGATGCGCACCCCGAGCTCGGCAACAACGCCCAACTGGGCTTGCAACTGGGCCTCACGGCGACGGGGCGCTTCGGCGAACAAGAGCTGGGTTTTATCGGTGGGCCTGCCGGTGGAGGGCAGTTTGCAGATGCCGGTGCACTGGCGGTGCACGTCGAAAAAGTGCTCAATCGGGCTGTAACCAAAGCAGGGCCTGCGCAAGCAGCTATCAAAAAGATAGCATGGTGTACGGGCGGCGCGCAGGGGTATTTTGAGGCGGCGATTGCGGCAGGCGCCGACGCTTTCATCACCGGCGAGATTTCCGAGCCCCAGGCGCATTACGCGCGCGAAATGGGCGTGGCCTTTATTGCCTGCGGACATCATGCGTCCGAGCGCTACGGCGCACCGGCCGTGGCGGCGCATGTTGCCGCGCAGCTGGGTCTTGCCCACCAGTTCATCGATATCGACAACCCGGCCTGAAGCGTTTTTGCAGGAATCAGGCCGGCTTGTGGCGCTGCCGCCCGCCGCGCCCGGCATTGGGACTGGCGGGTTTGGCCCGCAGCGGGGTTTGCGGTGCGGCGTTTCGCAGCGCATGCCAGCTGGAGCCCAGTTCGGCATGCTCAACCGGCACGGCAGTGCGGGTTTCCGGGTCCAGCAGCGCGGCGCGGGAGCGCATGGCGCGGGCGGCCTGGGCCACAGACTGCGCTTCATGCAGCAGCTGGGCGACGTCCTTGCCGGCGACCGACAGATGCACGATGCCGACGGCGATGTCGGGCTTGATCCGCGCACGCCCCCCGCCGAGGGCCGTCACGTCCATCGGCCGGCGCAGGTCGGAGGCCACGCGCAGGCCCAGTGTGCGTATCCAGCGCGGCGAGTGCATGGTTTCCAGCAGCACGACAAAGCAGCGGTCGTAGTAGCGGCCGGCGGGGTTGACGGCGCCGGTGTGGCGCTGAATGCGGCGCGCCATCTGGATGTAAATCTCGTTCAGGCCGGCCTGGCCGATCTGGGGCAGCAGGCCTTCGGGCTCGAACAGCAGCACGGCCATCAGCGCGCCGTCGCGCCGCGTGCGCAGGCGCCGGCGCTGCGCCCGGATGATTTTTTGCACCATCGCCACGCCGTCATAGAGCTGGGTGATCGGGTCGCGCCCCGACGCCTCGCCCTGCTTCAATTGCCGGGCCTGCCGGTTGCGCAGCCACAGCATGGCGGCCGTGATGACCACACTGAGCAAGGCAGCCATTGCCACGCCGGCCTGCAGCGGCAGTGAAAACCGGGTGGGGCTCAGCGCCAGGCCGTACAGGCCGATCTGCGCGGGCAACGTCAGCAGGCAACCCAGCGCCAGGCCCCAGGCCAGCCGGTCACCCAGTTGCGTGGCGCGCACCGAAAGCCACAGCACCACGGAAAGGTTGACGACGGCCAGCGTGGCTGAAGCGGGCAGGGCCCACTGCGGCGCCAGCAGCAAACACAGCGGCCCGCCGGCGATGCAGACCAGGGTGATGGTCAGCAGGCTGACCTTCATCAGGTGGTCGCGCTGGTGGGCCGACAGCCATTTGCTGGCGCCAAAGCTGCCCACCGATGCGCAAACCGGCCCGACAAGGAGTTGCGCAATGCCCAGCGACTCCTTGCCGTCCGGCCAGAGCTCCATGGGCAGGCCGCACAGCAGCATCACGACCAGCCAGCAAAGCGCGAGGTAAGCCAGGGTCTGCCAGGCCGCGCGGGTGCGGCTGTAAAGGGCATCGGCCAGGGCCAGCAGCAGCACCAGGCCGAGTGCGCCGGCCGAAGCACTCCACAGCACCAGCTCGGCGTCGGACATCAGGGCGGGCGTGGCAGGATTCACGGCAGCCTGCGGTCCTGCGCGCCGGTTGCCTGCCGCTGCGATGTGGTTTGCGCCAAAATACCCCCAGCATGCATCTGACCAACTCCCCCCTTGAATCCATTGATTCGGCGCCACGCTGTGCAGCCGGCGTGTTGCCCTGTATTTTTGGGATTATGGGCTGTCCTGTAACCAAATGCACCCTGGGGGCGCAATTCACCGCTGCGGCGTCCGGCTTGTGAACCAACCGCTTCTTATCACCATGGGCGACGCTGCGGGCATTGGCCCGGAGATCATCGCCAGGGCCTTTCGCGACGCACCCCTTGAAATGGCGGGTTGCGCCGTGGTGGGCGACGTCGCCACGCTGCGCCGCGCCGCCGCGCTGGCAGCGTCTCCACTGGCGCTGCCGGTGGCCCGGCTGGACGCACCGGCCGATGCGGCGAATGTGCCGCCCCACTGCATCGGGGTGTTGCAAAAATGCGAGTTGGAGGCCGTGCCCTATGGCCAGGTCAATGCCCGGGCCGGCCAGGCTGCGGCCGACTGCATTGTCTGGGCGGCCCGCAGCGTACTGGCCGGTGAGGCCTGCGCCATGGTGACGGCGCCCATCCACAAAGAGGCATTGGCGGCGGCCGGCGGCTGGGCGGCCGCTTTTCCGGGCCATACCGAAATGCTGCAGGCTGAAGCCGCCGCTTTTCTGGGTAAACCGGCGGGGGACTTGCCGGTGCGCATGATGCTGGCCAACAACGAACTCAAGACCGTGTTGGTAAGCATTCACATGTCACTGCGGCAGGCCATTGAGGCGGTTACCTTCGACAACGTGCTGCAGACCTTGCGCATCACGCACCGCGCGGCGGCTGCCAGCCGGGGCCGCGCGCCGCGCATCGCGGTGGCGGGGCTGAATCCGCATGCCGGCGAAGGGGGGCTGTTCGGCAGCGAAGAGCGGGCCATCATCGCACCGGCCATCGCTGCTGCCCGCGCAGAAGGCCTGGATGTGAGCGGTCCCTTCGCCCCCGACACGGTGTTCATGCGGGCGCGCCATGCCGTCGGCAAAGCCGGTGAGTTTGATGTGGTGGTGGCGATGTACCACGACCAGGGGCTGATCCCGGTCAAGTACCTGGGCGTGGAGCAGGGCGTGAATGTGACGCTCGGCCTGCCGCTGGTACGCACCAGCCCCGACCACGGCACGGCGTTTGACATCGCCGGAAAAGGCATCGCCGATGCGTCCAGCCTGTTGGCGGCCATCCGCATGGCACGCCAGCTGGCCCTTTCCCGGCTTTAAGGAATTGGGTTACAGCCCAATGGGAATGAGCGCAAACAGCTATTAAATCAATAGCAAGCACCGTCTCTTCGCAAGCGGGGGCCGCGGTCTGGCTTTGCCAGCCGCAAGGCGCCTGTCCCCTGTAGGGGAGAGGCCCGCTACACGAAGTGAGCGGGCAACAGGGGGGTACATATCTCGCAAGCGGGGGCCGCGGTCTGGCTTTGCCAGTCGCGAGGCGCCGTCCCCTGTAGGGGAGAGGCTCGCTACACGAAGTGAGCGAACCACAGGGGGGTTACTTTTTTAAACTGTCGCGAATCTCGCGCAGCAGCACGATGTCTTCAGGTGGTGCAGCGGGTGCCGGTGTCGCTTCGTGGTGGCGCTTGAGGCGGTTGATCTGCTTGACCATCAGGAAAATGATGAAGGCCAGGATGACGAAGTTGACCGTCACCGTCAGGAAGTGGCCATAGGCGAACACCGGAACGCCCGCTTTTTTGAGGGCTTCGAGCGACATGTCGGTGCCGGGCGGCACGCTGCCAAGAAGCACGTACATGCTGGAGAAGTCCAGCTTGCCAAAGACCAGGCCCACCACCGGCATGATCAGGTCACTCACCACGGCGTCGACGATCTTGCCGAAAGCGGCGCCGATGATCACACCCACGGCCAGATCGATCACATTGCCCTTGACGGCAAATTCCTTGAATTCCTGCATCATTCCCATGAATCTCTCCTGTTGTTGGCAGCGGTTACCGGCATGCCCGGCGTTGCGCGGAAAAAATGATTATGAAGGCTGGGCGTGTTTTAGAGCCCGATGCCCAGGGGCGGCTTGCAACAAAGTATGCGGAGGCCGCAGCCTGCCTTAAAAACAGGCACTTGCGGCCCCGCCATGCGGGCCGTCACCACCCGTGCCGGGCCCTCCGCCTTGAAAAACGACATCGCGCTCCGCTACAATTGCGGGTTGACCCCACCAAGCCTCCCACCAAGCCTATTTCAAGCCAGTTCTTGAAGGACTCTCATGACCCAAGCAAGCGAAGCAAGCGCGAACGGTGTGCCCCACGGCGCCCCCGTCGATAAAGATAAAAGAAACTGGCTCGTGGCCACCTGCGCTGTAGGCGGCGCAGGCGTTGCAGCCACCGCAATCCCTTTTGTCAGCACTTTCCAGCCCTCCGAAAAAGCCAAGGCTGCCGGCGCGGCCGTCGAAGTCGATATTTCCGCAGTGAAACCCGGCGAAAAGATCACGGTGGAATGGCGCGGCAAGCCCGTCTGGATCATCAAGCGCACGCCCGAGCAGCTCGCCGAGCTGCCCAAGGTCGATGCCCTGCTGGCTGACCCCAAATCCGAGCGCAAGCCCGACGAACTGACCCCCGAATACGCCCGCAACGAAAACCGGTCCATCAAGCCCGAAACGCTGGTGGTGGTGGGCATTTGCTCGCACCTGGGCTGCTCGCCTTCCGACAAGTTCCAGCCTGGCGCACAGCCTTCGCTGCCCAACGACTGGGCCGGCGGCTTCCTGTGCCCCTGCCATGGCTCGACCTTCGACATGGCCGGCCGCGTCTACAAGAACAAGCCCGCGCCGGACAACCTCGAAGTGCCTCCTCACATGTACCTGTCAGACACCCGTTTGCTGATCGGTGAAGACAAAAAGGCCTGAAGGCGCTTTTAACCCGGCGCCTTCAAAAGACCTTGTAGCCAGCGCCTGACGCTTGCCAAAGAACCCCACCGAACCAGGATCAGTTATGGCTGAATTCAAAGAAATTTCCCCCGATGCACCRCTCGCCGCCAAGGCGATGGGCTGGATCGACAACCGCTTTCCCGCCAGCAAGCTCTACAAAGAGCACATGAGCGAGTACTACGCACCGAAGAACTTCAACTTCTGGTACATCTTCGGCTCGCTGGCCATGCTGGTGCTGGTGATCCAGATCG
>NZ_JBFUBD010000114.1:0-8466 GCF_056405935.1 Polaromonas sp. P1_E3 | reverse complement strand
GGGGGCTACTGTGCCCTGAACGCGTCGTGACAAGCCTTGCAGGTGCCAGCCGTAGACGTGAAGGCGGTCTTCAGGTTATCAAGGTTGCCGGTTTTGGCTGCGGCGGCCAGCTTGGCGGTCTCTGCGACCAGCTTTTCGTGGCCTTCCTTGAACTTGGCCTGTTCGGCCCAGATTTCAGGCTTGGCTTTGGTGTTGCCGCCCTTGTCTGTGCCGGCGCCAAAGGCAGCCCACGGGAGCTTGGCCATGTCGGCCACGATTTCGGCGTTTTCCGCAGCGACTTTGGCGTCGAAGGGGACACGGCCATTGGCCATGGCGCCGACGCGTCCGAAGTGTTGACCCATGACAAACAGCGCGCTCTGGCGGTATTTGATGGCGTCTTCGGGCTTGGCAAACTGTGCGGAGGCCGGAGCAGCCATGGCCATCAAAGTGGCGGCCGCGGCGATACAGGCAAAAGCTTTCATGGGGTTCCTCGTAGGTTGTTCTTAAGATGGAGACAATGGCAACGCAGCTTGCCTGTTGCCATGTGGCTGAGTTTAGCGGTCGGCCATAAGTTCCGCAGGAACTTATGAACTACGGGAAAGCACCAAGCGAGCAGCAGGGTGGTCGCGCACAATGCCTTAGAACAACCACATGAACGAGGAGTGAGCATGTACACCAACAAAAATCTGCACAAGGTGCGCGTCTGGGACCTGCCGACACGGTTTTTTCACTGGGCGCTGGTCGCCTGCGTGCTGGGCCTGGCCATCACCGGCACCGTAGGCGGCAACGCCATGGTCTGGCATTTCCGTTTTGGTTACACGGTGTTGGCCTTGTTGCTGTTTCGCATCGTCTGGGGCCTGGTAGGTGGGCGATGGTCCCGTTTTGGGGCGTTCATTTACGCGCCACAGAGCGTCATCAACTACCTGAAGGGCCGGGGCAAACCCGAGCATGGCGTGGGCCACAGCCCGATTGGCGCCGGCTCGGTGTTCGCGATGCTCGGTTTTCTGGTGGCCCAGGTGGGCACCGGCCTGCTGAGCGACGATGAGATCGCCTTTGCCGGTCCGCTGACGCGTTTTGTCTCGAACGCCACCGTGAGCCTTGCCACCGGCTATCACAAGAACATCGGCAAATGGGTGTTGCTGGCGCTGGTGGTACTGCACATCGCAGCCATCATTTATTACCTGACCCGCAAACACAACCTGGTGGGCGCCATGCTGCATGGCGACAAGGAGCTCGTGGTGCCGGCCCCGCCGTCCCGGGACGACACGGTTTCGCGCCTTGCCGCGGTGCTGATCCTGGCAGTCTGCTGCGGCATAGCCTACTGGGTTTCCACATTGGCCGCACCGGCTTTTTGACGCGTCGGCGGGCTTTACCGCGGCGTCCCGCCTGCGGAAATCACGGTAAACTGGTTGCCGACTTCCGTTCTGCAGATCCGTGCAACGTCCCTCCATCCAGTTCATCACGCCCGACACCCCGGAGCAGCTGGCCGCCACACGGCTGATTTTTCGCGAGTATGCCTCCCAGCTCGGTATCGATCTGTGCTTCCAGAATTTCGAGGCCGAACTGGCCGAACTGCCCGGCGAGTACGATGAACCCGAGGGCGCATTGCTGCTGGCCTTTGTCGATGGCGAAGTCGCTGGCTGTTGCGCGCTGCGCGCCGTGGACTCCGTTGATTATCCAAATGCGGCAGAGATGAAACGACTGTACGTCCGCAGGCCGTTTCGCCGCCTTGGCCTGGGCCGCCAGCTGGCGGAGGCAATCCTGGATGCAGCCCGGGTGGCTGGCTACTCCTCGGTACTGCTGGACACGCTGGACGACATGGAGTCAGCCCGCGCTTTGTACGCCGAACTGGGATTTGCGGAGATCCCGCCCTACTATCACAACCCCATCCCGGGTGCACATTACCTCAAGGTTGATTTGTAGCAAAACGGGCTGCAGCCCAATACTACCGGGCGCAAACAGCTATGGTATTGATAGCGCTCGGCCGCACCCCGCCCCGCCGGCGTACCTCAGCGGCAGCACAGACAAAAAAGCCGCTGGCCCAAAGGCAGCGGCTGGCCAGTGAAGGCAGGAGCGATCAGGCCTTGGCTTGCGCCAGCAGCGTGGCCGCATCGCTGACTTCAAACTTGCCGGGGCCTTCCACATTAAGGCTGGCGACCTTGCCGTCTTTGACCAGCATCGAGTAGCGGTTGCTGCGCAGGCCCATGCCGCGCGCCATCAGGTCCAATGTGAGGCCGGTCGCCTTGGCGAACTCTGCGCTCCCGTCAGCCAGCATGCGCACCTTGTCGCCGGTCTTCTGGTCACGTGCCCACGCACCCATGACAAACGCATCATTCACGCTCAGGCACCAGATCTCGTCAACACCCGCCGCCTTGAACTCGGCAAATTTCTCCACATAGCCGGGCACGTGTTTGGCCGAGCAGGTCGGTGTGAACGCGCCAGGCAGCGCAAACAAGGCGATTGTCTTGCCGGCAGTGGCCTTGGCAACATCGACCGGGTTGGGACCGATGCTGCAGCCATTGCCTTCGACTTCAGAAAACTCCATCAGTGTGGTGGCCGGAAGGGTATCGCCTACTTTGATCATGTGTACTCCTCAGAATGAACAGGTTGGAAAAAATCAACCCCCGAGTGTAGTGCGGAGATCGCAAGCGTGTGCTCACTGTGCAGAAAACGCCCGGGAACGCCTTCAGATAAAGGCGAAGCGGGGAGACTCGTAAGCTGAAAGCAACTGGATGCCCAAACAAAAACGGCCCACCGAAGTGAGCCGTTTTTTCGAGAGCCTGACTTGGGTCAGCCTCGGGTTGAACCCAAAGCTTAAACGAGCACAGCCTTCTCGACCAGACGGGTCACAACCCAGTTCTTGGTCTTGGAGATGGGGCGACTTTCGGTGATCTCGATCACGTCACCCATGTGGTACTCGCCCTTTTCGTCATGGGCGTGGTACTTGCTGGACAGCGATACGATCTTGCCGTACAGCTCGTGCTTCACACGGCGCTCGACCAGGACCGTTACGGTCTTGGCGCGCTTGTCGCTCACCACCTTGCCAATCAAGGTGCGCTTGAGGGATTTTTTAGCTTCCGTCATTTTTTGGCTCCTTGCTTGACGATGGTTTCGGCCAGGATAGTCTTGGCGCGAGCGATGCTGCGACGCGTGGAGCGCAGCGTGGACAGGTTGGTCAGTTGCTGCGTGGCTTTTTGCATGCGCAGGCCAAAGTGGGCTTTTTGCAGCTCTTTGACTTCGGTTTTCAAGCCGGCAACATCTTTTTGGCGCAGTTCAGTAGATTTGGTCATGGTCATATCCCCTTACTGGCCAATCATGCGGCTGACGAAGGTGGTGCGCAGCGGC
This sequence comes from Polaromonas sp. P1_E3, assembly GCF_056405935.1. NCBI lineage: Bacteria > Pseudomonadati > Pseudomonadota > Betaproteobacteria > Burkholderiales > Comamonadaceae > Polaromonas > Polaromonas sp. P1_E3. The sequence goes on along the minus strand of NZ_JBFUBD010000114.1, from coordinate 5,142 downwards.
AGCTTGGCGGATGCCAGGCGGAACGCTTCGCGGKCCAGMTCTTCAGGCACGCCAACGATTTCAAAAACGATCTTGCCGGGCTGGATTTCAGCCACGTAGTACTCTGGGTTACCTTTACCGTTACCCATACGCACTTCAGCAGGCTTTTGGGAAATCGGCTTGTCCGGGAAGACACGGATCCAGATACGGCCGCCACGTTTGACGTGACGGGAAATCGCACGGCGTGCGGCTTCGATTTGACGGGCCGTCAGACGGCCACGGTCAGTGCATTTGAGACCGAAGTCACCGAACGCAACCGAGGAACCCCGGGTTGCGATGCCGGTGTTACGGCCTTTTTGCTCTTTGCGGTATTTTCTGCGAGCGGGTTGCAGCATTTTGATTCTCCGTTAATAGACCGATTACTCGGTCTTGGCACCGTCAGCTGCTGCAGCTGGCGCGGCTTTACGGACGCGCTTAACGGTGGTTTTCGGGGCTTCGCTACCAGGAGTAGCTTCAGCCGGCTTGTCGCTTCCATCCGCAGGTGCGGTATTGGTCGCGCCGCGCGGTGCGCGAGCACCACGTGGGGCGGGACGGTCGCTACCTGGACGATCGCCTGGGCGCGCATCACGGCGTGGGCCGCGCGGCTTGCGTTCTTCGTCAGGCACTTCAACCATCTTGGCGCCGGGTGCATCGTTGCGGCCCAGCGTGTCGCCCTTGTAGACCCAGACCTTGACGCCGATCACACCGTAGGTAGTCTTGGCTTCAGAGGTGCCGTAGTCGATGTCGGCGCGCAGGGTGTGGAGGGGCACGCGGCCTTCGCGGTACCACTCGCAGCGAGCGATTTCAATGCCGTTCAGGCGACCGGACGACATGATCTTGATGCCCAGGGCACCCAGACGCATGGCATTTTGCATGGCGCGCTTCATCGCACGGCGGAACATGATGCGTTTTTCAAGCTGCTGGGTGATGCTGTCAGCGATGAGCTTGGCATCAATTTCAGGCTTGCGAACTTCTTCGATGTTCACGGCGACCGGCACGCCCAGCTGGCGGCTCAGTTCTTTCTTGAGGTTCTCGATGTCCTCGCCTTTTTTGCCGATCACGACGCCCGGACGTGCCGAGAAAATCGTGATGCGGGCGTTCTTGGCGGGGCGCTCGATCAGAACGCGCGAAACCGCGGCATTCTTGAGCTTGGCCTTGAGGTACTCGCGAACCTTGATGTCTTCAGCCAGCATGCCGGCGAAATCACGGTTGCTTGCGTACCAGCGGCTGGCCCAGTTGCGGCTAACTGCAAGGCGAAACCCGGTTGGGTTGATTTTTTGTCCCATATCCTGCTGCCTTTAGTTGCCAACGACCACGTACACATGGCACGTAGGCTTGCTGATGCTGTTGCCGCGGCCTTTTGCGCGCGCGGAGAAACGCTTGAGCGTGGCGCCTTGTTCGACGTAGATGGTTTTCACCTTCAGCTCGTCGATGTCGGCGCCATCGTTGTGTTCAGCGTTGGCGATGGCGGACTCCACAACCTTCTTGATGATTCCAGCAGCTTTTTTCTGCGTGAAATTCAGGATGTTGAGGGCTTGATCCACTTTCTTGCCGCGGATCAGGTCAGCGACCAGACGGCCCTTGTCGACCGACAGACGAACGCCCCGGAGGGTTGCACGTGTTTCCATGGTCTTTCCTTACTTTCTCACAACTTTTTTATCAGCCGGATGACCTTTGAAAGTCCGGGTGAGTGCGAACTCGCCCAGCTTGTGGCCAACCATTTGATCGGTGATGTAGACAGGTACGTGCTGCTTGCCGTTGTGAACGGCGATGGTCAGGCCGATGAACTCGGGCAGGATCATGGAGCGACGCGACCAGGTCTTGATCGGCTTTTTGTCCTTGTTGGTAACGGCCTTGTCGGCTTTGGCTACCAAATGATGGTCGACAAACGGACCTTTTTTGAGTGAACGTGTCATGGGTTAGCCTTACTTCTTGCGACGCGAAACAATCATCACTTGCGTGCGCTTGTTGTTGCGGGTGCGGTAGCCCTTGGTCAGGTTACCCCATGGATCGACAGGATGGCGGCCTTCGCCGGTCTTGCCTTCACCACCGCCGTGCGGGTGGTCAACCGGGTTCATCACCACACCGCGAACGGTCGGGCGAATACCCATCCAGCGCTTCACACCGGCCTTGCCGAGGCGGCGCAGGCTGTGCTCTTCGTTGGCGACTTCACCGATGGTGGCGCGGCATTCGATGTGGATCTTGCGAACTTCACCGGAACGCATACGCACCTGAGCGTAGGTACCTTCGCGGGCCAGCAGCGTTGCCGAGGTGCCGGCGGAACGGGCGATTTGCGCGCCCTTGCCGATTTGCATCTCGATGCAATGGATGGTGGAACCCACAGGAATGTTGCGGATAGGCAGCGTGTTGCCGACGCGAATCGGCGCTTCCGAACCGCTGATCAGCGTGGCGCCGACTTCAAGGCCGCGGGGGGCGATGATGTAGGTGCGTTCGCCGTCGGCGTAGCAGAGCAGCGCAATGTGGGCCGTGCGGTTGGGGTCGTACTCGATACGTTCGACCTTGGCCGGAATGGCATCCTTGTTGCGCTTGAAGTCGACCACGCGGTAGTGATGCTTGTGACCACCGCCTTTGTGGCGAACCGTGATGTGCCCGTTGTTGTTACGGCCGGACTTCTGGAATTGTGGCTCCAGCAGCGGCGCGTAAGGCTCACCTTTGTGCAGGTGATCCCGGGAGATTTTCACCATCCCGCGCATGCCGGGGGAGGTGGGTTTCATTTTAATGACAGCCATTATGCAGACTCCCCACCGAGGTTGAGTTCCTGACCTGGCTTGAGCGTCACGTAGGCCTTGCGAATGTTGTCGCGGCGGCCCACGGATTTGCCAAAGCGCTTGGTCTTGCCTTTGATGTTGAGGACGGCAACCGACTGGACGTCCACTTTGAACATCAGCTGCACGGCAGCCTTGATTTCAAACTTGGTAGCATCCTGCAGCACCTTGAAGGTCACGGCATTGGTCTTGTCCGCAATCATCGTCGCCTTTTCAGACACGATGGGAGCGACCAGAACCTGCATCAGGCGGCCTTCGTCGAATTTCAGTTTTGGAGAAGATGGGTTACGGACGCTCATGCGAACATCTCCTTGAGTTGGTCCATGGCGGCCTTGGTGACCAGAACCTTCTTGTAGTGAACCAGCGACACCGGATCGGCGTAACGGGGCTCAACCACGAGGATGTTCACCAGGTTGCGGGAAGCCAGGTACAGGTTTTCATCAACCACATCAGCGATGACCAGCACCGAGTTGAGGTTCATGGCCTTGAACTTGTCAGCCAGGACTTTCGTCTTGGGCGAATCCACAGCCAGCGAATCAACTACAGCCAGGCGGCCTTCGCGCGCCAGTTGCGAGAAGATCGACGCCATGCCGGCGCGATACATCTTCTTGTTGATCTTCTGCGTGAAGTTTTCATCAGGCATGTTCGGGAAGATACGACCGCCGCCGCGCCACAGGGGCGAAGACGTCATACCAGCACGTGCACGGCCAGTACCCTTTTGCTTGAAAGGCTTCTTGGTCGAGTGACGAACCTGCTCACGGTCCTTCTGGGCCCGGGTACCCTGGCGGGCGTTGGCCTGGAAGGCCACGACCACCTGGTGAATCAGGCTTTCGTTGTATTCGCGACCAAACACGGTATCAGGCACGTCCACTTTGGACGAAGCCAGACCTTGGTCATTCAGGAGTTCGACCTGCATCAGTTCGCTCCTTTAGCAGCGGTGGTGGTCTTGGCCTTGATCGCGGCACGAACCGTGACAAAACCGCCTTTGGAACCAGGCACAGCGCCGCGAATCATCAGCAGCTGACGGGCTTCGTCGATGCGCACGATGTTCAGGTTTTGCGTGGTCACGGTGACATCACCGAGGTGGCCCGTCATGCGTTTACCAGGAAACACACGACCAGGGTCCTGCGCCATACCGATGGAGCCGGGAACGTTGTGCGAACGGCTGTTACCGTGCGACGCGCGCTGCGAGCTCATGTTGTGGCGCTTGATGGTGCCGGCGTAGCCTTTACCGATAGAGGTGCCCTGCACGTCCACCAGCTGGCCAACAGCAAACACATCCGCTGCGGGCACAACAGTACCGGCAGCGTATTTGCCTGCGACGTCAGCCGTCACGCGGAATTCTTTCAGGATTTCACCAGCTTCAACGCCTGCTTTCGCAAGGTGGCCGGCGGCCGGCTTGGTCACGCGCGATGCTTTGCGTGCGCCAAATGCCACTTGAAGGGCATCGTAGCCGTCATTTGCTTCGGTTTTAACCTGGGTCACGCGGTTGTTCGATACATCCACCACGGTGACAGGAACTGTGTCCCCATCATCCGTGAACAGACGCATCATGCCAACTTTGCGGCCCAGCAACCCGAGGGAGTTGCTCAGACTCATGATGTGTTCTTTCGTAACTTTCACCGCTGCGACTTCAATTGGCCACAGACGTTTTGATGTGAAAGACAGTTAATAAAACCGTCCATTCCATAGAAGCAAGAAGCCAATATGCAAAGGACAGCCCAAGAGTATAGCCCAGGCTGCCAGAAATGGCAAACCCGGGCTAAAACCTGTCGATTTGGGGCCCGGCTTGTGGCCGAAACCCCGATTTTTTGCTTACTGCAGCTTGATTTCGACGTCCACGCCGGCCGGCAGGTCGAGCTTCATCAGGGCGTCCACGGTTTTATCCGTAGGGTCCACGATGTCCATCAGACGCTGGTGCGTGCGGATTTCCAGCTGGTCGCGACTCGTCTTGTTGACGTGGGGCGAACGCAGGATGTCAAAACGCTTCATGCGCGTTGGCAGGGGCACGGGGCCCTTGACAATCGCGCCGGTGCGCTTAGCAGTGTCAACGATTTCAGCCGCCGACTGGTCGATCAGCTTGTAATCAAACGCCTTCAGGCGGATGCGGATTTTTTGCTTGGTGGCCATGGTAATTCCTTATGGTTTGCGGAAATTACGCAATGATCTTGGCAACAACGCCGGCGCCGACGGTCTTGCCGCCTTCACGGATGGCAAAGCGCAGGCCTTCTTCCATGGCGATCGGGTTGATCAGCTTGACGGTGATCGACACGTTGTCGCCTGGCATGACCATTTCCTTGCCTTCTGGCAACTCGATCGCACCGGTCACGTCCGTCGT
>NZ_JBFUBD010000113.1:0-8518 GCF_056405935.1 Polaromonas sp. P1_E3 | reverse complement strand
CTGTTGAAGCTGGCGCTTGCGCTTGGCCTTGTTGAGGGACTCGGGCTCTGGGGGGCGGTTGCGCAATGCTTCGGCTTCGCGGGCCTGCAGTTTTTCTTTGCGCTTCTTGTCTCGGAAGTGCACAAACACCCGGCCCAGCGCGAAGCTGATGGCGCAGCTGATAACCAGAAAAATGATGGCTGGTGTTTCCATGGATCTTGTAGAGGGATGTTGCGTTGACGTTGGCGTTGGCTGGTGTGCGGCGTTGACGTGGATGCTAGTCGGCCAAAAACAATGTCTGCAGGTCGTTCAAAAAGTCAAAGCCGCGCTCGGTGGGTTTGACGTGCACAAAGTCGCGTTCGATCAGGCCCTTGCGCTCGGCTTCTTCAAGGCCACGCTGGATGGCGGTGATGGGCAGGCCGGTTTTTTCGGTGAAGTCTTGCAGCTTGAAGCCGTCGCGCAGGCGCAAGGCGTTGAGCATGAATTCGAACGGCAGGTCGGCGCGGCTGACTTCGGTTTCTTGCGTGACGGCTTCGCCGGCCAAAGCCTTTTCCATATAGAGCTTGGGCTCACGGTAACGCACCTGGCGGACGACGCGGTGTGCAAAGCTGAGCTTGCTGTGGGCGCCGGCGCCTATGCCGAGGTAGTCGCCAAACTGCCAATAGTTGAGGTTGTGAAAGCAGCGGTGGCCGGGCTTGGCATAGGCAGACACTTCATAGCGCTGCAACCCGGCGGCCTGCGTGATCTCGGTGATTTTGTCGAGCATGGCGTAGGCGGTGTCTTCCTCAGGCACCACGGGCGGGAATTTGGCGAAGTAGGTGTTGGGCTCGATGGTGAGGTGGTAAATCGAGATGTGGGGCGGCTGCAGTGCCAGCGCCTGCCGCATGTCTTGCTCCAGGCTTTGCATGGTCTGGCCTGGAAGCGCGTACATGATGTCGAGGTTGAAGGTGTTGAAGGCTTGGGCGGCTTCTTCTACCGCGGCGATGGCCTGGGCACGGTCGTGCACGCGGCCGAGGGCCTTGAGGTGTTTGTCGTCAAAGCTTTGCACGCCGACGGACAGGCGCGTGACGCCGGCGCTGCGAAAGGCCTTGAAGCGGTCTTTTTCAAAGGTACCGGGGTTGGCTTCGAGGGTGATTTCGCAGTCGGCCTCTAGCCGCAGGCGTGCGCGGATGTCGGCGACCAGGCGGTCTATGGCCTGGGGTGAAAACAGGCTGGGTGTGCCGCCGCCAATAAAAATGCTGTGGACCATGCGGCCCCAGATCAAGGGCAGCGCGGCCTCCAGGTCGGCCACTACGGCATCGATGTAGCGCTGCTCTGGCATTTCGCCGGCGACCTCATGCGAATTGAAATCGCAATAAGGGCATTTCTTTAGGCACCAAGGCAGGTGCACGTACAGCGATAGCGGCGGTAACGCGGCCAGCTGCAGCGTGCCGCTGCGCATGTAGTGCTGGATGTCTTGCACGATCAACTCAATTCAATAGACGTGAAGAAAAGACAGAGCCTCACACCGTCGACGCTCAGGCCAGCAGGCACCGCGGGACCGGCTTCGCCGGACCGCAGGTACCGCCCCTTGAGGGGGAGGCCGCGACACGAAGTGCGCGAAACCACGGGGTGTTTCATGTCAGCCACCGCTCACGCATGAGTTCGATCATGTGGCGCGCGGCCTTGCCGCGATGGCTGTTGGCGTTTTTGACTTCAACGGGCAGCTGCGCGAAGGTTTTGCCGAACTCGGGGATGTACATCACCGGGTCAAACCCGAAGCCGTTGCTGCCGACGGGCGCGGGTGCGATCTCTCCGGCCACGCGGCCTGAGGCAATCAACGGCTCGGGGTCTTCAGCAGAGCGCACGGCCACCAGCGTGCTGACCAGTGCGGCGCGCCGCTGGGCGGGTTGCGTCAGGCCGGCCATTTGCTCGAGCAAGGCCTTGACGTTGTTGTCGTCGCCTTTGGAGTAGCCAAACTGCGTGGCGTAAAACGCGGTGTCTACGCCGGGGAGGCCGCCAAAGGCGTCCACGCACAGGCCGGCATCGTCGGCCAGCGCGGGCAGGCCGCTGAGGCGGGACGCCTGGCGGGCCTTGGCCAGGGCGTTTTCGACAAAGGTGCGAAAGGGCTCGTCGGCTTCGGGCAGCCCCAGGTCAGCCTGGCTGACCAGCGTCAAACCCAGGGGCAGGAACATGGCCCTGAGTTCGGCGAGTTTGCCCTGGTTGTTCGACGCAAGTACGATTTTCATAGAGAAAAGTGGTTCCAGCCCAATAGGGACGTGCGCAAGCAGCTATTAATTTGATAGCACCTGCTTTTGCAGGCTGACCAGCTCAACGATGCCTTTTTCGGCCAGCACCAGCAGCGCGTCCATTTCCTTGCGGGAAAACGCCGCGCCTTCGGCCGTGCCCTGCACTTCCACGTAATTGCCGGCGCCGGTCATGACGACGTTCATGTCGGTGTCGCAGGCGGAGTCTTCGGTGTATTCCAGGTCCAGCAGGGGCGTACCTTGCACGATGCCGACCGAGATTGCGGCGACGTGGTCGATGATGGGCGTTTGCTGGAGCTTGCCGCTGGCCAGGAGGGTGTTGACGGCGTCCTGCGCAGCCACAAAAGCGCCGGTGATGCTGGCGGTGCGGGTGCCGCCGTCGGCCTGGATGACGTCGCAATCGAGATGGATGGTGCGCTCGCCGAGCTTCTTCAAGTCAAACACCGACCGCATCGACCGGCCGATGAGGCGCTGGATTTCCTGCGTGCGGCCGCTTTGCTTGCCGCGGGCGGCTTCGCGGTCTCCGCGGGTGTGCGTGGCACGGGGCAGCATGCCGTACTCAGCGGTGACCCAGCCTTCGCCGCTGCCCTTTTTATGGCCGGGCACTTTTTCTTCAACGGAGGCCGTGCAGAGCACCTTGGTGCCGCCGAACTCGATGAGCACCGAGCCTTCGGCGTAGGCTGTGTAGTGACGGGTGATGCGTACGGGGCGCAGGGCGTCGGCCGCACGCGCGCCGCTTCGTTCAAACTGACTCATGGGATGGCTTTCTGGCTGGTCGCCGGGTGAATGGCGGAATTGAAAAGGGTGAACAGGAATGGAACGGGAGCGGGTGTGGGGCAGAAACGGAAACGGCAAGCGGCGCCGAAGGCGCAGCCACCGATACGGCTAAGCCGGGGTATCAGGCTTTTCTTGCAGCCGAGCGGCGAATGGCTTCGTTGATTTCAGCGATGGAACGCTCAATGGTCGCCTCGTCAAGATCGTCAACCACCGTGTCCAGCACGCCGGCCTGGATGGTGGAGGCGAAGACGCCGTCCATGATGCTGTCGGTGGACACCCCGCGGGTGGATTCGAAGGCGTCAGGCGTTTCCCACTCCATGGCCAGCACGGTGACGTTGTCGCTGTGCTCGCCGCCGGTGCGCAAGGCATTTTCGACCAGGTCGGGGACGGCATCCGAAACACCCTTGCTGGCCAGCTGGCGCACAATTTCCGCGTCGCTGAGGCTGCCCCAGAGGCCGTCGGAGCACAGCAGCAGCTTGTCGCCTTGCTGAAGGGTTACGGGCCCGGCAACGTCAAAAACGGGCTTTGTTGGTGAGCCGAGGCAGGTGAACAGGATGTTGCGATTGATTCGTTCGAGCTTGATGACGCCGGCGCTTTGCTGCTCCAGGTAGGAGTGGTCGCGGGTGCGTGTCAGCAACTCGCCGTCGCGCACTACATACAGGCGCGAATCGCCGCAATGAACCCAGGTGGCGCCAGTGCCCTGCAAAATCGCCGCAACCAGCGTGGTGCGGGGCGTGTCGAGCATGCCTTTTTCGCTGGCGTAGCGAATGATCTGGTGGTGCGCGGCCATCAGCGCGGTGGAAAGAAACTCGGTGGTGTCTTCAATGACGGGGCGTGCTTCTTTCTGGTACAGCGCAGAAATGGTCTGYAGCGCAAGCTGCGCCGCCACTTCGCCTTCAGGGTGGCCGCCCATGCCGTCTGCCAGCACAAACAGGCCCGATTCGCGCGTGTAGCAATAGCCCATGCGGTCTTCGTTCTTCTCGCGCCCGCCTTTTCGGCTTACCTGAAAGACTGAGAATTTCATTTGAATTTCGTCGCATAGCCAGTGGCCTTGCGCGCTGTTTTTTTCGTGTCAGACACCATGTTGTCAAACTGAAGGCGAACCTTTTCGCTGACGGTGAGTTTGGTGTAACGACGCTCACCTTCCCTGCTCAATTCTTTTTGTAATGCAAATACCGACTGCGGCCGTGACAAGGGGTCAAGGGACATGCACCACTCTACAACCTCAATCAGGTTGTCGGAATACACCCCACGCAAACGAGACAGGGCAAGCGACAAGCGGTCTTTTTCAAGGCGCTGCGGCGCATCGTTGGGGGGATAGCCCTGCATGGTGGCGTAAATGCAGGCGCCGATCGCGTAAATATCGGTCCAGGGGCCCATGGAAGAGTCCCTGCGGTACATCTCGGGCGCAGCAAAACCGGGGGTGTACATGGGGCGGATGAAGTTGCCTTCCTTGCTCAATACCTCGCGGGCGGCGCCGAAGTCGATCATGACGGCACGGTTGTCGTCGGTAATAAAGATGTTGGCAGGCTTGATGTCCAGGTGGAGCATCTTGTGCTGGTGCACGATGCGCAGCCCACGAMGGATCTCGTCAAAAAGCGACCGGATGGTTGATTCGCGGAACACCTTCTGCTTTTTCAGCTCCCGGGCCGTGATGATGAAATCCTGCAGGGTTCCGCCCTCCAGGTAGTTCATGACCATGTAAACGGTCTCGTTCTCGCGGAAGAAATTCAGCACGCTCACCACCGAGCCATGTGAAATCTGGGCCAGTGAGCGGCCTTCTTCAAAGAAGCTCTTGAGCCCCAGGCGGTACAGCGAGAGCTTCTCGGGTTGCACCTGCGGGAGCAATTCCCCAGGGGCCCGGCCGGCCAGGGACGACGGCAGATATTCCTTGATGGCGACCTGCTGGCCCTCGTTATCAACGGCCAAGTAAACTACGCCAAAGCCACCGGCTGAAAGCTTTCGCACAACACGATAGCCACCAATCACGGTGTCGGGCGGCAATGGTGCGGGCTTGACCTTTGACATAATTTGGGATGAGCCAGAATGACTTGGTCAGTCTGGGTCTTGTTCTCTCTCTAGTAAAGCGTATTTTTAAATGTCAGTTTACAGCATGACGGGTTATGCAGCCGTGCAATCGAGCATGGCGCAATCCGCCCCGGAAACTGAATCGGGCGCGGATGCCAGCTCCCGTCTGGGCGTCGAAATACGCTCCGTCAACAGCCGGTTCCTGGATTTGGCGTTTCGCCTGCCCGACGAACTAAGGCAGGCTGAGCCCGCATTGCGCGAATTGCTCACCGGCAAACTCAAGCGCGGCAAGGTGGAAGTGCGGGTTTCGCTGGAGAGTACCTCCGCAAGCACCCTGCGCGCGCCATCTTCAGCGACTTTGCAACGGCTCGGATCGCTGGAGGACAGCATCAAATCCTGGCTGCCGCAGGCGCCCGCTCTCAGCGTGGCAGATATTCTGCGGATCGCCACGAATGAGGACAAAAAGCCACACGACTACAGCGATGAGCTGCTCAAACTGGCCAAAAAGGCCCTGAAAGAGCTGATGGCAGCCCGTGAACGCGAAGGGGCACGGCTGGCCGAGATGCTGCTTGACCGCACGGCACAGCTGCGTGCGCTGGCTGCGCTGGCGGTGCCCATGGTGCCCAAACTGGTGGAACAACAGAAAACCCGCTTTCTGGAGCGCTGGAAAGAAGCCATGGCGCTGTCGGACGGCGCCACGCTTCCGGAAGCTGCGCAAGACCGCGCGCTCACCGAGGCCACAGCCTTTGCCATCCGCATTGATGTGGCGGAGGAAATCACCCGCCTTTCGTCGCACCTGGATGAAATTGACCGCCTTCTGGCGAATGGCGGGGAGCTGGGCAAGCGCCTGGATTTCCTGATCCAGGAACTGCACCGCGAAGCCAATACACTGGGCTCCAAATCGGCGTCCCTTGAACTGACACGCATTTCTGTCGACATGAAAGTGCTGATAGAGCAGATTCGTGAGCAGGTCCAGAACATCGAATAGCCCCGCCGGTCAGCCAGCCGGCCAGCAAAAAACACCGAAATCAACGCCCAGGACGCATGGACTACCCCGGAAACCTCTTTGTTGTAGCCGCCCCCAGCGGGGCTGGCAAATCCAGCCTGGTCAAAGCCCTTCTGGAGCTGGATTCCCGCATCCAGCCTGCGGTGTCGCACACCACACGCCCTCCACGCGGCCAGGAAAAGCACGGCAGGGAGTACTTTTTTCTCTCGCCCGAGGATTTTGACGGCATGGTGCTGCGCGATTCCTTCCTGGAATGGGCGCATGTGCATGGCCACCGCTACGGAACCTCGCGGCAGACCATCGAGGAAAGGGTCGCCACGGGCGCTGATGTGATCCTGGAGATCGACTTCCAGGGCGCCATCAATATCAAGCGGATTTTTGCGAACGCAGTGCTGATTTTCATACTCCCACCAAGCTGGGAAGAGTTGCGGTCGCGCCTGCAGCGGCGGGGGGAGGACAGCGCCGAAGTCATCGAACTGAGGCTTAAAAACGCGGCCACCGAGATGGCCCAGGCCCGGGAATTCGACTTCGTTATAATTAACGAGTTATTTGAGCGGGCAGTTTTCGACCTGAAAACCATTGTGCATGCCCAGCGGCTCAAGTTTTCGGCCCAGCGGCGAGCCCGCGCCGAAACCTTCCAGGCCCTTCAAATTCCCTGATTTCACCGCTTTTCCCGTTATCGATCACACCGGAGATCACCATGGCCCGCATTACCGTTGAAGACTGCCTCGAAAAAATCCCGAACCGCTTCCAGCTGGTGCTGGCTGCCACCTATCGCGCGCGCATGCTCAGCCAGGGGCACGCGGCCAAGATCGAAAGCAAGAACAAACCTGGCGTTACGGCTCTTCGCGAGATCGCCGAAGGCAAGATTGGCCTTGAAATGCTGAAAAAAGTGCCTTCCTGAACCAAACCGGGCACCCAAAAAAAGCACCGCAATGCGGTGCTTTTTGCATTTATGGCCTCATAAAGTCCATTTTTTTCATGATTTATTCATGCCGCGATACATTTAAGGCATGAGCGTCATGCTTTCGCCTGTTGTTTCGAGCAAGTCGACCCCCGCCGCCGCCAACGCAGCGGCGGCAAGCTTTGCCGCGCTCACGGCGAAACTCGATTACATGAGTGCCGCCGACATCGACAATGTCCGCCGCGCCTATCGTTTTGCCGATGAGGCCCATCTGGGTCAGCTGCGCAACAGCGGCGAACCTTATATCACCCACCCCATCGCCGTCGCACAGCAGTGCGCAGAATGGAAGCTGGACGCGCAGGCGCTCATGGCCGCCTTGTTGCACGACGCCATTGAAGACTGCGGCGTCACCAAGCCTGAGCTGATCGAACGGTTTGGCGCGCCGGTGGCCGAGTTGGTAGACGGGCTGACCAAGCTTGAAAAGCTGGAATTCAACACCCGGGAGGAAAACCAGGCGGAGTCCTTCCGGAAAATGCTGCTGGCCATGGCGCGCGACGTGCGGGTCATCCTGATCAAACTGGCTGACCGGACGCATAACATGCGCACGTTGGGCGATGTCCCCCGTGCCAAGTGGACGCGAATTTCGCGCGAAACGCTGGACATTTACGCGCCCATCGCCCACCGCCTGGGCCTGAACACCACTTACAGGGAACTTCAGGACCTTTCTTTCCAGCACCTGCACCCCTGGCGCTACGCCACCCTGACCAAAGCGCTGCAGAAGGCCCGTGGGCGCCGGCGCGACGTGATCAAACGCGTGCAAGGCGAGGTCGAATCGGCCTTTGCCAACGCCCACGTGCCCGTGATGATCTCGGGGCGGGAAAAAACGCTGTATTCCATTTACCGCAAGATGGATGAAAAGCACCTTTCGTTTGCCCAGGTGACTGATCTCTACGGATTTCGGGTAATCGTGAAGGATCTGACAGCCTGCTACACCGCGATGGGAGTGTTGCACCAGCTCTACAAGCCCTTGCCTGGAAAGTTCAAGGACTACATCGCGATTCCGAAGATCAACGGTTACCAGTCGCTGCATACCACCCTTGTCGGCCCCTTCGGCACCAATATCGAGTTTCAGATGCGCACCGACGCCATGCATGTGGTGGCCGAGTCCGGGGTGGCGGCGCACTGGCTGTACAAGGCCACGGACCCGGACGGTGACGCTTCGCAGCGGCTGGGAACGCAGTGGCTGCAGTCATTGCTCGACATCCAGCAGGAAACGCGCGATGCGGCGGAGTTCTGGGACCACGTCAAGATTGACCTGTTTCCCGAGGCGGTCTACGTGTTCACGCCGAAGAGCCAGATCATGGCCATGCCGCGCGGCGCGACCATCGTCGACTTTGCCTATGCCATTCACAGTGACGTGGGACACCGCGCCGTCGCGGCCAAAGTCAACGGTGAGCAGGTGCCGCTGCGCTCCGAGCTGCACAACGGTGACGTGATCGAAATCATCACGGCTTCGGTTTCCAGCCCCAACCCTGGCTGGCTGGGGTTTGTACGCACAGGCAAAGCCCGCTCCAAAAT
>NZ_JBFUBD010000112.1:0-8568 GCF_056405935.1 Polaromonas sp. P1_E3 | reverse complement strand
TCGGGGCTTTTCGGCAAAGTGGCCAAGGCTGAAAAAGTGGCCCTGGTGCCCTTCTTTCTGAAGGGTGTTGCCGACGCGGCCGACCCGCTGGCCAACTTCCAGACCGACCGGATCCACCCCAATGAGCAGTCTCAGGCGAAAATGCTCGCCAATGTATGGCCTGAGCTGAAGAAACTGATCAAGTGAGCCTGGACCGCATTTCTGCCGAAGAGGCGCTCGAGACGCTCGGAAGTTTTTCCGTGGTGATTGATGCGCGCAGCGAAGGCGAATACGCCGAAGACCATCTTCCCGGCGCCGTGAACTGGCCCAGCCTGCACGACGAGGAGCGCAAAATCGTCGGCACGCGCTACAAGCAGATCAGCCAGTTCGAAGCCAAAAAACTGGGCGCGGCGCTGGTGGCCAAAAATATCGCTGAACACATCCAGCGCGATGTATTGGACAAGCCCCGCGAATGGCAGCCGCTGCTCTATTGCTGGCGCGGCGGCAAGCGCAGCGGCTCCCTGGCCCTGGTGCTTGACCAGATCGGCTTCAAGGTGACGCTGGTGGACGGTGGTTACAAGGCCTTTCGGGCCGCGCTGGTGGCCGGCTTGCCACAGCTTGCCAGCCGCTTCAGCTACCGCGTCGTATGCGGCCCCACCGGATCAGGCAAGACGCGGCTGCTGCAGGCCCTGGCGGCCGAAGGCGCRCAGGTGCTGGACCTGGAAGCGCTGRCCAACCACCGCAGYTCGGTRCTKGGCGCCATCCCCGGCGTGCMGCAGCCCAGCCAGAAGGCSTTTGACAGCAGCATCTGGGCMRCGCTGAAAGGTTTCGATCCGGCCCAGCCGGTCTACATTGAAAGCGAGAGTAAAAAAGTYGGCAAYGTGGCSGTGCCCGAAGGCCTGATCACCGCCATGCGCGCCAGCCCTTGCCTGCAGCTGGACTTGCCGGAAGATGAGCGGGTGGCCCTGCTGCTGGAAGACTATGACTTTTTTGTGAAGGACATTGACTTCTTCTGTGAGCGCCTGGGAGCGCTGACCGAAGCGCGCGGCAAAATCACGGTGCAGGACTGGCAGGCGCGCGCCCGCGGCGGYGACATAGCCTCCGTGGTGCGCGAACTGCTGGTCAAACACTACGACCCGGGCTACCTGCAGTCGATGCAGCGCAACTTTTCCGGCCACGCGTCGGCCCGCGTACTCTCGCCGCAAGATCGCAGTGCCGCAGCCATGTCCGCGCTGGCGCAAGCCCTGCGGGCGGAAAATTCCGCTTCCTGAAACGACAAACCCGGCCCACCTTCGCAGGTGTCGCCGGGTTATTTGATTGCCTGCCGCTTTTTGCCCAGGCCCTGACCCAGTGTGGTCAGGATTTTTTGCTATCAGATCAATAGCTGCTTGCGCCCGTCAATTAAGGCCTGCAGCCATTTTTGATGGTAACCAAGCTCCTCAGGGAAGTGGACCTGCAGGTGGCACGCCATCCGGGGTATCGCCGCCGGTATCGGGCGCATCACTTCCATCGTCGGCGGCATCATCCGGCTTGCCCTCTGCCTTGCGCTTGAGCTTTTCTTCTTTTTTGCGTTTTTTCGCAAGCTCTTTCTGGCGCTTTTCGTAAGAGTAATTGGGAGTTGCCACTGCGTGCTTTCGTGAATAGGTAACCCTTACTGTACTGCATTGCCGTCACGATATGCCAAGCCTTTGGTCAGGCTTTTTCCAGTGCCTGGGCAATGTCCGCCTGCAGGTCGGCAACGGCTTCCAGACCTACCGAAAAGCGCACCAGGCCGCCTTTGTACGGCCATGGCGTGGTGCGCAGGGCCGGTATGTCGTATGGCGCGCACAGGCTCATGGGCCCCGCCCAGCTGTAGCCCAGTTTGAAGAGCTTGAGGCTGTCACAAAAACGGTCTACCCGCTCCTGCGTGAACTCGGGCTTGAAGACGGCACTCATGAGGCAGGCGGCGCCCGTGCAGTCGCGCTTCCAGGTGTCATGGMCGGGCGAGCCGGGCAAGGCCGGGTGCAGCATGGCCGCGATTTGCGGCCGGGTTTGCAGCCAACCCGCCAGTTCTCGCGTAGCGGCATCCTGCGCGGCGTAGCGCAAAGCCATGCTGTTCAGACCGCGCAGCACCAGTTCGGCATCATTGCCCCCTATGCCGTAGCCGACGCGCATGTGGCAAAAATGGACCAGGTGATGCAACGCCTCGTCGCGTGTGACAACAGAGCCCATCAGCACGTCGGCACCGCCGCTCGGGTATTTGGTCAAGGCCTGGACCGAAATATCGAGCCCCAGGTCAAAGGCGTTAAAGGCCAGGCCAGCGCCCCACGTGTTGTCCAGGGCGGTAACAATGCCGCTGGCGTGTGCACTCTTGTGCGCCTTGACGGCCGCAACCAGTGCGGGCATGTCGGGAAACTCCAGCGTGATGGAGCCCGGCGCCTCGATCCACACCAGCCGGGTTTTCGGGCCCAGCTTGGCGGCCAGGTCGGCCGGGTTCATCGCGTCGTAAAAGCGGTGGGTGATGCCCCAGGCGGCCAGCTCGCCCTGCGCAAAGCTCTTGTTGGGCCCGTAGGCGTTGTCGGGAATCAGGAGCTCGTCGCCCGCCTTGAGCAGCGCCATGCCGACCAGCACCACTGCCGCCAGCCCGCTGGGCACCAGGGTGCAGTACTTGCCGCCTTCCAGGGTGGCAATGCGTTCTTCGAGCGTGAAGGTGGTGGGGGTTCCGTGCAGGCCGTAGGTGTAGCCCGTCTTGTGCTTCCAGTCGCGGCTGCGCAGCGCGGCGACGGTCGGAAATGCAATGGTGGAGGCTTTGTAGACCCCGGGCGGGATGGCGTCAAAGCCGTTGGGTGGCTTGTAGGGGTGGTGGATCAGGGTGGTGGATGTTTCGCTCATCCACGGATATTAACGGCAAGCCCAGAGACCTGAAGAGCAGTAGAACAAAGCCACCTCCCATTCAAG
Source organism: Polaromonas sp. P1_E3 (assembly GCF_056405935.1). Lineage (NCBI taxonomy): Bacteria > Pseudomonadati > Pseudomonadota > Betaproteobacteria > Burkholderiales > Comamonadaceae > Polaromonas > Polaromonas sp. P1_E3. The sequence goes on along the minus strand of NZ_JBFUBD010000112.1, from coordinate 5,652 downwards.
CAGGAGCCGCGGAACCGGCTCTGCCGGGCCGCAGGCGGAGCGGCCCCTCGGGGGGCAGGGAGTTACACGAAGTGAGCGACCGTGGGGGCTAAATCTTCCACTTCGCCATCAACTGGGCCGGTGACAGCGAGTCATAGCCTTCAAACGGCTGGTGGATCCACGGATTGGTGGGCAGCAGTTCGACCGAATAATCAGGCTGGAAAGTCGAGACGCCTTTGGTCCAGATCACCGCGCTGCGCAGCTCGGTGATGGGTTTGTAGTTGTTCTTGAGCTGGTGGATCACGGCGTTGAGCGTGTGCCCTGAATCTGCCAGGTCATCGACCAGCAGCACCTTGCCGGCGATCTCGCCCTTGGGCGTGGTGATGAAGCGGGCGATGTCGAGGTTGCCCTGCGTCATGCCGGCGTCGGCGCGGTAGGAGCTTGTGGACATGATGGCCAGCGGCTTGTCGAAAATGCGCGAGAGGATGTCGCCGGGGCGCATGCCACCGCGAGCCAGGCACAGGATAGTGTCGAACTGCCAGCCGGACTGGTGGATCTTGATGGCCAGTTTTTCAATCAGGTTGTGGTATTCGTCGTAGCTCACATAGAGATGCTTGCCGTCTTCTGTCAACATGAAATGCTCCTGATTTGATAGCTGGTTGCGCCCGCCCCTATTGGGCTAGAGGCGTTTTTCTCAAGTTTTCTGGCTAGGCGGCGTACGGATTGCGCAGCAGGATGGTGTGGTCACGGTCCGGGCTGGTCGAAATCATGTGGATCGGCACGCCGGTGACTTCTTCGATCCGGTGCAGGTACTTCTGCGCGGCAGCCRGCAGCTTGTCGTATTGGGTCACACCGACCGTGCTCTGGCTCCAGCCCGGCAGGGTTTCGTAAATGGGTTTGCAGCGCTCGATCTCTTCAGCGCCCATCGGCAGTATGTCGGTGATGTGGCCGTCAAGCTCGTAGCCGGTGCACAGCTTGAGCTCATCAATGCCGTCGAGCACGTCCAGCTTGGTGATGCACAGGCCCGAGAGGCCGTTGACCTGGGCGGAGCGCTTGAGCAATGCTGCGTCAAACCAGCCGCAGCGGCGGCTACGCCCGGTGGTCACGCCTTTTTCGGCACCCACGGTGCTGAGGTGGTAACCCACCGTGCCGGGCTTTTCCCAGTCGAGTTCGGTGGGGAAAGGCCCGCCGCCCACACGCGTGCAGTACGCCTTGGTAATGCCGAGGATGTAATGCAGCATGCCCGGGCCCACGCCCGCGCCCGCGGCGGCATTGCCGGCTACGCAGTTGCTGGAAGTGACATAAGGATAGGTGCCGTGGTCGACGTCGAGCAAGGTCCCCTGCGCGCCTTCGAACAGCAGGTTCGCACCTGCCTCGTTGGCGTCATTGAGCTCGCGCGAGACGTCGGCCATCATGGGCTTGAGCAACTCGGCGTGGCGCATGGCTTCTGCATACACGGTGTCGAAATCAACGGCCGGCGCATGCAGGTAATTGGTGAGCACGAAATTGTGCAGATCCAGCAGCTCGCGCAGCTTGGCAGCGAAGCGCTCAGGGTATTTGAGGTCCTGCACGCGCAGGGCGCGGCGGGCAATCTTGTCTTCATACGCGGGGCCGATGCCGCGGCCGGTGGTGCCGATCTTGGTCGTGCCGCCCTTCTCGCGGTAAGCCTCGCGCGCGACATCCAGCGCGACGTGAAAAGGCAGGATCAGCGGGCACGCTTCGCTGACGCKCAGGCGTGATCGCACCTCCACCCCGGCTTTTTCCAGCCCCTCGATCTCTTCAAACAGCTTGGCGGCGGACAGCACTACGCCGTTGCCGATATAGCACTTCACGCCGGGCCGCATGATGCCACTGGGAATCAGGTGCAGCGCCGTCTTCACGCCATTGATGACAAGCGTGTGGCCGGCATTGTGGCCGCCCTGGAAGCGCACTACGCCTTGCGACATCTCGGTCAGCCAGTCGACCAGTTTGCCCTTGCCCTCGTCGCCCCATTGGGTACCCACGACCACGACATTGCGGCCCGCAGCCGCGGTTTGTTTGTTTGTCATCTTCAACTCTCGTTAAGGTTTGTTGGGATCAAGCTTGGCGGGGCACAAGGCCTCACGCGGCTTTCTTGAGGGGCTGGACCACCCATTGACCGGCAGCGTGGGCCAGTTCGCGGTCGCAATCGAATTCGTTGACTTCATGTTCGTGGCCTGGCAGCACGCAAGCCACGGTTTCACCGCCGGCGCGCAGCCGGGCGATGGCCGCGCGCAAGGCGGCGTCTTCACCCCACGGCGCACGGATGGCGGCCTTCAGGGGCCGCGGTGGCAGCACACTGACAAGTTCTTTCAGGTCCAGGCTGAAACCCGCGGCCGGGCGGTTACGGCCAAACACGGCCCCGACTTCGTCATAGCGGCCGCCACGTGCCAGCTCGGCACCCTGCCCGTAAATGGCAAAGCGGGTGCCGCTGTAGTAGGCATAGCCGCGCAGGTCGGCCAGGTCAAAGCTGACCTTGACGTCGCCCTTTTCACCCCGGGTGTGGGCAGCCAGCCACTGCAGGTTTTTCAGCGCTGCTTTCAGGCCCGTCGAGGGCGGCAGGATTTTTTCCGCTTCGGCCAGGACTTTCTCGTCACCGTAAAGCTGCAACAGCGCCTTGAGGCCTTCGCGGGCCGCGGCTGAAATCCCGTCTTTCAGGCTGGTGACGAGGCTGCCGAGCTCGCTCGCGTCCTTGGCGGCCAGTGCAGCATGGATAAGCGCCAGGGTTTTGCTGTTGACGGTGGCGCCGGCCAACAGGCTGTTGACGATGCGCACGTCCGCCATGTCGACGCTCAATTCGGTGACGCCAGCCGCCTTCAGGCCTTCCAGCGCCAATTGCTGGGCTTCAAGGTCGGCCTCCAGTCCGGCATGGCCGTAGATTTCGGCGCCGAACTGAAGCGGCTCACGGGTGGCATGGGGTCGGTCAGCGCGGGTGTGCAGCACAGGTCCGCAATAGCAAAGCCGGGCGACCCCGCTACGGTTGAGCAAATGGGCGTCAATGCGGGCGACCTGGGGCGTGGTGTCGGCACGCAAGCCCAGGGTACGGCCGGAGAGCTGGTCCACCAGCTTGAACGTTTGCAGGTCGAGCGCTTCGCCGGTGCCGGTCAGGAGCGATTCGAGATGCTCCAGCAGCGGCGGCATGACCAGCTCATAGCCGTAGCTGCGGGCGGTGTCCAGGAACAGGCGGCGCAGCTCTTCGATGTGGCGCGCCTCGGAGGGCAGGACATCGGCAATTTGATCGGGCAATTGCCATGATGACGACCAGGCGGGCATTGTAATTTTCGTGGGCTGTTAAAAACAGCATTTTACCGGGCTTGAAGCCGGTTTTCCGCCTGCTGGAGGCCCAATGGCGCGCTCAGGCAGAAATACCCTGCCTGTGGCTGGTGTATCGAGGGAGGACAAATTAAGGGATCAGGCCAGCACAGCCAGCAGGACCAAGCCCGCCGCAATGCTGCACAAGCCGAAGAAGCGTATTTGGCCGTTGCCCAAGGTGAGGATTTGCTCGAACATTCGGCGCCAGCTGCCGGGAGAGATGAAAGGCAACAGGCCCTCGATGACCAGCATCAGGGCCAGCGCCATCCAGAAGGTGTTGCCGTCCACGCCGGCTTATTTTTTAGCCGGTGCAGCGTTGCCGGAGCCTGGGCCGCGCATTGCCTTGAAGAAGTCGGACGAAGGGTCAAGAACCATCACGTCACTCTTCTTGTTGAAGCTGGCCTTGTAGGCATCGAGGCTGCGGTAGAACTGAGCGAACTGCGGGTCGCGGCCAAACGATTCGGCATAGGTGCGAGCGGCTTCGGCATCGCCCTCGCCTTTGACCTTTTGCGCGTCGCGGTAGGCGTTGGCGATAGTCACTTCGCGCTGGCGGTCGGCGTCGGCGCGGATTTTTTCGCCTTCTGCCAAACCGGTAGRGCGCAGTTCGTTGGCCACGCGCTGGCGCTCCGCCACCATGCGCTTGTAGACGGAATCGGTGATGGCTTCTACATAGTCCACGCGCGTGATACGTACGTCGACCACGTCCACACCCCAGGGCTGGGCGCCCTGTACGGCCTGCAGCACTTCGCGCTTGACGTCAGCCATCAGAGCTTCGCGCTTGAGCGAAAGCAGGTCCTTGACTGTGCGTTTGTTGATCTCTTCCTGGAATGCATTGCGCACCACGCGGTTGAGCTGGTTAGCGCCGGTTTTTTCATCCAGGCCGACGTTGCGAATGTAGTCGCTGGGCTGGATGATGCGCCAGCGCACGTACCAGTCGATCACAACACGCTGCTTTTCGGCCGTCAGCATGGGCTCGGCGTCGACGCTGTCGAGCACCAGCAAGCGCTTGTCGATGTAGGAGACGTTCTGGAAAGGCGGCGGCATCTTGAAATGCAGGCCCGGTTCAGTGACCACATCCTTGATCTGCCCCAGCGCATAAACCACGCCGAACTGCCGCTGGTCCACCACAAAAAGCGTGGAGCTGAGCAATGCCAGAACCACCAGCAGTGAAGAAATGATAAATCCAACTCTATTCACGATCGTCTTCCTTAGCGAGTTTCACGATCGCGCGTGCGGGAGGCATCGCGGGAGCGGGCGTCGAGGGGCAAGCTGGAAACAGGCGCGGCAGGCACCGCCGGCGAGGAAGCTGCGCCGGGAACCAGCGCAGGCTCTGTAGCGCTGGCTGCATCACCCTGTGCCGTCATCTGCATGATTTTGTCCAGCGGCAGATACAACAGGTTTGAGCCTTGGCGGGATTCCACCATCACCTTGGTCACGCTGGAGTAAACCTGCTGCATCGCATCGGTGTACATCCGGTCGCGGGTCACCTGCGGCGCCTTCTGGTATTCGGTCAGCACGGAGCGAAAACGCTGGGCATCACCCTGGGCCTGGGCCACAATCTTGGCCTTGTAGGCCTCAGACTCTTCCTTGAGGCGGGACGCGGAGCCCACAGCACGCGGAATCACATTGTTGGCGTAGGCCTGGGCTTCGTTCTTGGTGCGTTCGCGCTCCTGGCCAGCCTTGAGCACATCATCGAAAGCCGACTGCACCTGCTCAGGAGGGCGCACGCCGCTTTGCTGCAGATTGATGCCGACGACTTCCACGCCGACCTTGTAACGGTCCAGGATGGTCTGCATCAGGGTACGCACGCGCGGCCCGATCTGGTCGCGCTCATCGGCGAGTGCCGAGTCCATCTTCATCTTGCCCACCACCTCGCGCACGGCTGTTTCGGCCGCCTGGACCACCGCCGCTGCGGGGTCCTTGCTTTCAAAGAGATAGGCGCGCGCATCGTTCAGGCGGTACTGAACGGCAAACTTGATTTCAACGATATTTTCGTCTTCAGTCAGCATGGCCGAGTCGCGCAGCCCCGTTGCCTTGATGATGACGTCACGGCCAACGTCCACTGAACGGATCTGGGTGACCACAACGATTTCATGGCGCTGCACCGGGTATGGCAGACGCCAGTTGAAGCCTGCACCTACGGTGGAGTGGTATTTGCCAAATTGGGTGATAACGGCTTGCTGGCCTTCCTGGACGATGAAAAAGCCCGTGCCGAGYCAGATCAGCACTGCAACACTCGCGATCAGGCCAACACCGATGCCGGCACTCTTCATGTCGGGCTGAAAGCCGCCGCCGCTTCCACCGTTGTTTCCACCACCATTGCCGCGGCCGAAACCGCCACGG
>NZ_JBFUBD010000111.1:0-8722 GCF_056405935.1 Polaromonas sp. P1_E3 | reverse complement strand
CTTTTATCCGCCGCGGCTGCTCGGCTACGAAGTGCAGCGTTGGCAGAATTACGAAGTCGATGACGAGTTTGACTTTGCCTGTGTCGAAGCGGTCATTGCCCACTTTCAGGGGAATCTCCCCTGAATACCGGTTCTGAAATCAATAGTGCGTTATCGACAGGAAATTCCATGAATCAAAGTTACAGAGAGCGCCTGCATAAAGTGATTCCGGGTGGCGCCCATACATATTCCCGAGGGGACGATCAATACCCGGCTAACGCCCCTGAAATTCTGGTTAGCGGCCAAGGCGCTTATGTCGAAGCTGCCGATGGACGAAGGCTCCTTGATTACGGGATGGGATTGCGTGCCGTGACATTAGGCTACGCCGATGAACGCGTCAATCGTGCTGCTGCCCGCGGCATGTCGCTGGGCGTCAACCTGACCCGCGCTTCCGTGCTCGAACTGGAGGCCGCTGAGCGGCTGGTTGCGTTAGTTGACGGGGCGGACATGGTGAAGTTCGCCAAAAACGGTTCGAATGTTACGACGGCTGCTGCAAAGGTAGCTCGGGCTTACACGGGCAGGCAGTACATCTGCGTGCCGCGCCAGCATCCGTTTTTTTCGTTTGATGACTGGTTTATCGGAGCGACCCAGCTTAAGCGCGGCATTCCGCCGATTCATCATCAGACCACGCTGCTCTTCGACTACAACGATATTGCGAGCCTGCAAGCATTGTTTGATGCGCATCCGGGCGAGATCGCCGGAGTGATGCTGGAACCCGCCACCACGGTCGGCCCATGTCCTCAATGTGCTGCGGCCAACCGCATGGCGCCTCCAGACGGCCAGCGTTGTCCTGGCCACGCAGACAATTTCCTGCTGCAGGTGCAGGCGTTGTGCAGGCGCGACGGCGCATTGTTTATTCTCGATGAAATGATCACCGGGTTTCGCTGGCACCTGAAGGGTGCACAGTATTTGTTTGGCGTGACCCCTGACCTTACGACTTTCGGTAAAGGAATGGCCAATGGTTTTGCGATGGCTGCACTGGTGGGGCGGCGTGAAGTCATGGAGGTGGGAGGGATCAACCGTCCAGGCCAGGAGCGCACCTTTTTGATTTCAACGACTCACGGTGGCGAGATGTCGAGTCTCGCCGCGTTTATGGAAACCGTCAGCATCTATGAGGAGTTGCCGGTCGTTGAGCATCTTTGGAGTTTTGGGCAAAAACTGATTGATGGGTTTGAAGCGCTTGCGCGCGAGGCGGGCATCGATCATTCATTTCAGATGCAGGGCAATGCGATTTCGATGAACTACCTGACGCTTGACGCACTCGGCCGGTCAGATCTCGCGTTGCGCACGTTGTTTTCGCAGGAAATGATACGCGGCGGTGTGCTGATGCCATGGATTGCGCCCAGCTACGCGCATAACCAGGCAGATCTGGACCGGACCATGCAGGCGGCGCGTACGGCATTCAAGATATACGCGCAGGCGCTTGAGCGGGGCACTGAGGGACTACTGATCGGCGAGCCCATCAAGCCCGTGTTCCGGCAATACAACTAGGCGGCCTTATGAGCGATCCATTCAGGCTTGACGGAAAAATTGTCGTCGTGACGGGCGCGGCGGGCATCATAGGGCGGAAGGTCAGCGCGGCCTTTCTTGAGGCTGGTGCGCGTGTCTTCGCACTCGACCGTGACGCCGATCTTCTTGAAAAGGTCCTCGGCCCGGCGCACGACGCCCTGTTGACCTGTGCGACAGACATCGCGCGGCGGGATGATGTCAGACGGGCGTTCGAGTTGTTGTGCAAGGAATGGGGCATTCCGGACGTGCTGCTTAACAATGCCGCGACCAAAAGTGAAAACTTTTTCGAGCCGTTTGAAACTTTTCCGGTGGACGAATGGAATGAGGTGATGTCGGTGAATCTGACGGGTGCGATGCTTTGCGCGCAGGTGTTTGGCGGCGCGATGGCGCAGCGTGGTGGTGGGAGCATCGTCAATACCTTGTCAATCTATGGCATCGTCGCGCCCGATCAGCGCATCTATGAAGGCTCCGAATACCTTGGGCAGGCAATTAACACACCCGCAATCTATGCCGCAAGCAAGGCTGGTCTTTGGGGGTTGACAAAGTATCTTGCCGCCTACTGGGGGGCGCGCGGCGTGCGGGTGAATGCCGTTACGCCCGGCGGTGTATTTAGTGGGCAAAACGACATTTTTGTCGAAAATTATTCGCGCCGTACTCCGTTGGGACGCATGGGCGATGCGGATGACATGGTCAATGCAATGCGTTATCTCAGCAGTGATGCTGCAAAATACGTGACCGGCCATAACCTGGTTGTGGATGGAGGTTGGACCGCATGGTAGTTGACGTTGAGCAGACGCCGGTTTTTCTGATTGCCGAGGCTGGCGTCAACCACAATGGCGACCTGGCAATGGCTCTGCGTCTATGCGATGCCGCCAAAGCTGCGGGTGCCGACGCCGTCAAGTTTCAGACTTTCCGCGCCGAAGACCTGGTCATTCGCGGCGCTCCGACGGCTGAGTACCAGGAGCRCCAAACGGGTGCTCAAGACCAGTTCGCAATGCTTGAGAAGCTGGAGTTGTCCGACGCTCAGCACCGGGAGATCAAGATCCATTGCGATACCATCGGTATCGAATTTTTCTCTACACCGTTTTCCATTGTGGCCGTTGACATGCTGGTTGGCCTCGGTGTCAGGCGGCTCAAACTGTCGTCAGGCGAACTGACGCATCGCGCCCTGGTTGAGCATGCTGCAGCTACCGGATTGCCGCTCATCATTTCCACCGGCATGGCGACAATGGCGGAAATCCGCGAAGCGCTCGATTGGGTTGGCGCCATTCGCGGCAACCTGCACGGCACCGTAGTGTTGCATTGCACTTCGGCTTACCCGGCACCCGATAGCAGCTTGAATCTCAGGGCCTTGGCAAGCATGGCCCGCGATCTCGGGGTTGCCACGGGCTACTCGGACCATAGCATGGGAATCGAGGCCTCCCTCGCTGCGGTGGCGATCGGAGCCACCGTGATCGAAAAGCACATAACCCTCGACTGCACGCTTCCTGGGCCTGATCACAGCGCTTCACTCGAACCTGGAGAATTCCTCCGCTTGGCACAGGGCATTCGACGGATTAGTGCGATGCTGGGCGATGGGGTTAAACAGCCGCTCCCCGAGGAGATTGATACCGCGCGTGTTGCCCGTCGCAGCGTGGTTGCTGCTGTTGACATAGCTGCCGGGGAAACTATCCTTGCTTCCATGCTGGGATGCCGCCGACCGGCGACTGGCATCGCACCGCGGGACTTGCAGCGTGTCGTTGGCCGCTGCGCGCTCGTCGCAATTTCCGCGGGTTCGGTCATTCAATGGAATCAGCTCACCGGCTCCGGTGGCAATTGAGTGTCATGGACCAGTCGCGGCGGAAGATCATCTATCTGAGTGGAACGCGAGCCGACTTTGGTTTGATGCGAAGTGCACTGGTCGAAACCGCTCGGCGTGCAGATCTTGCCGTGATCATCACAGGTATGCATCTCGATGCCCGTTACGGCAATACCGCTGACGATATTCGCGATGCCGGCCTGCGCATCTGCGGCGAAATTCCCGTCGATGTTTCAACACGCACGCCGCAAAGCATGTCTGTCGGCATCGCCGACTGCCTCAGGGGGTTGAGCATTTTGCTTGATAGTGAGCGCCCCGACCTGCTCGTTGTGCTTGGGGATCGCGGCGAGATGCTGGCCGGCGCAATTGCTGCCTTGCATCTGGGTATCGTCTGTGTGCATATCCATGGTGGCGAGCGCTCCGGTACTGTCGATGAACCGGTAAGGCATGCAATCAGCAAATTGGCTACCTACCATCTCGYTGCGACAGAGGAGTCACGGGACAGACTTGTACGTATGGGCGAACTGCAGCAGCGCATTCGTGTAACCGGCGCCCCTGGTCTGGATGATTTGAGCCGGGACGCAGATATCTCACCCGAAACCTGCCGGCAAAGCCTTGKCCTGCCGTCCGACCGGCCCTTTGTTCTGGCTGTTTTTCATCCGGTGGTGCAGCAAGCGGGGGACGCTTATGCGCAAGCTGTCGCGCTATTGCGCGCGCTGCAACAGACTGGACTGCCGGTGGTTTGGTCAGAACCCAATGCCGACGCCGGATCCGGCGACATTCTGAAGGCGCTGGACGAAGTGGCTCTGCCTATGGGATCTCGTCGCTTCAGTCACCTGAAGCGTAATTTATTCTGCGCGGCCATGAAATATTGCGCTGTAATGGTCGGAAACTCGTCAGCGGGCATTATTGAATCCGCTTCTTTTGGCACGCCGGTAATTAATATTGGTGATCGTCAAAGACTTCGGGAAAGAAACACCAATGTGCAGGATGTCCCCGTCGATGCTGCTGCTATCGCCGCCGCCATTGACAACGCTTTGACCCATGGGAAATGGCCATGTGACAATAGGTACGGTGATGGTCTGTCCGCCCCGCGTATTGCGGGCCATCTCGTCGGTCTTTCTTTGGAGCGCTCAGTGCTTGAAAAGATCAATTCCTATTGAGTGAACAATAGCGCATCACGATGAATCCCCCGTCGGCTACAAAACCCCTATCGCTAGTTGTTTTCGGTGCAGGTGGCCACGGCCGGGTGGTGGCCGATGCAGCATTGCGCGGAAAATGCTGGACGGACATCGTGGCCTCGGATCGCGATCCGCAGCGTTGCCATGGTGAACTTTTGCCTGGTATAAATCTGCTCGGCATGCAGGAGTTGGCGGCGTTGCCGTATTCCGTCCACATCGCGATTGGCAACAACCTATGGCGCGAACGCGAGGCCGCGTCATGGGGTTACTCGCGGCTTGTTTCGCTGATTCATCCGGGAGCTCAGGTTTCTCCTTTCAGTGCTATTGGCGAAGGATGTTTTGTAGCGGCATGTGCGGTAATAGCCCCGAGCGCTAGAGTTGGCATATGTGTTATTGCCAACCATGGCGCTGTGGTCGATCACGATGTCCTGGTGGGGGACTTTTCCCACATTGCACCCAATGCGATTTTGGGGGGCGGGGTGAAGGTCGGGAAACGTGTGTTGATCGGCTCCGGCGCTGTTGTATTGCCAGGTATTGCAATCGCGGATGACGTTACTGTCGGTGCTGGCGCCGTTGTCCGGACCGGCCTCGTGGAAGCGGGTGTTTATGCAGGTGTCCCGGCAAGGAGAATCAAATGAACCCAGCCATGCTGGCGGCGTTAACCGTAACGCCAGGTTTTACTTTGCGCGATGCGTTGCTTCGTATGGAGCAGACTGGGCGCGGCATCCTGCTCGTGCTGGACGGGAAAGGTGCGCTAGCAAGAACGCTGACCGATGGCGATTTAAGAAGGGCCATTCTTAGCAATGCCGGGGATACATTGCCCGTCGGCGCATTGCCGGAAACCTCGCCGATTACAGTTGGCGAGGATGCAAACGCGGCAGCGGTGCTTCAGCTAATGGATCAGTACCAGATTGATCACGTGCCGGTGCTGGACGCTGCGGGAAAGTTGCTGGATGTGATATTTCGCCGTGAGCTGTCGCAGCGTGTCTGGCTTTCGTCGCCACATCTCGGTGAGGAAGAAACTCTGTTTGTGGAGGATGCGTTCAAGACTAACTGGATAGCTCCACTGGGGCCTCACGTGGACGGCTTCGAGACGGAGATGGCAAGCCATGTTGGTGTTGGACATGCCGCTGCGGTCAGTTCCGGAACCGCCGCCATTCATCTCGGGTTAATTTTGCTTGGCGTGAAGCCCGGCGATACGGTCTTTTGTTCCTCCCTGACCTTTGTTGGGAGTTGTAACCCGATTCTTTATTGCGGAGCGAAGCCCGTATTTATCGACTCCGAACCTGAGAGCTGGAATATGTCGCCGGCTGCGCTTGAGCGCGCTTTCGACTGGGCCCGGCGCGAGGGCCGAATGCCGTCCTGCGTCATCCTGGTTAATTTGTATGGCCAAAGCGCGGATATGGACGCGCTTCTTCCCATTTGCGAGCGTTATGGTGTCCCTGTACTTGAAGACGCTGCTGAGTCACTGGGTGCGCATTACAAGGGTAAAAGCAGCGGCGCCTTTGGAAAAATTGCTGTTTATTCGTTCAACGGAAACAAGATCATCACTACTTCGGGAGGAGGGATGCTGGTGGCTGATGATCCCGACCTTATCGCAAGAGCGCGAAAGCTCTCGACGCAGGCACGCGAGCCGGCTCCTCATTACCAGCACACCGAAGTCGGATTTAACTACCGCATGAGCAATGTTTTGGCTGGAATTGGACGGGGGCAACTGCGGGTACTGGAACAGCGTGTTGAGCAGCGCCGGCGCGTTTTCGAGCGATATGTCGAAGCAATGGCGGATTTTCATGAGATGCAGTGGATGCCGGAACCGAAGGGTTGCCGTTCCACCCGTTGGTTGACTTGTTTCTCATTACCTGGGGCAGATGGTGAAGAGAGGAGCCGCCAGGTGATGAAGGCGCTTGAGAGGCATTTGATTGAGGCGAGGCCGGTCTGGAAACCCATGCACTTGCAGCCGCTCTTTGAAGGTGCTCCTTATTTTTCGCATGCATCCGGCGTTGATATTTCTGCAAGCCTCTTTCGGACGGGAATTTGTTTGCCCTCGGGCTCCAATCTCGGAGCGGCCCAGCAGGACCGTGTGATCGATCACCTGCAGCATGTCCTGCTCATGATGGAAGGCCGCCATGCGCTTGCGTAAAGAGACTGTTCCGCTTTGGACCGCAGATCTCCTGCTGATTTGTTTGGGCTGGTGGGCCGCATTTTGGTTGCGGTTTAATTTCGACATTCCTGAGGAGTTTCAAACGCTCGCCCTTCAGAGCATGCCATGGGCGTTGGCCGGGTCTTCCGCGGGGTTGGTCATCGCGCGCGTTGACCGGCAAATCTGGAAGTACATTGGCTTGCCCGAATTGCGGCAACTGGTTTGGGGTGTTTTTCTCGGCGGATTGCTGGCCGCTGCCGCGGTGCTGATGATTCGTTATCCGAACTTTCCACGATCTGTACTTCTGCTGCATCCACTGGTTGCACTGATACTGCTTGGTGGCGCCCGCGCTGCCTGGCGAACATTTGTTGAGCATGGAGGCCCATCGGATGAATCCCGGGCCCTGTTGATCGTCGGGTCGCTGCATGACGCTGCAGATGCCCTGCGTGCTATCAAGGGATCCAGGCAATGGCATTGCGTGGGCATCGCATCTTCCCTGGAGTCCGAGCAAGGGCGATATCTTCATCAAATACCGGTATTGGGATTCCCGGTAGCAATCGCCGGCATGGCTGCGTCTACGGGCGCGTCAACTGCCCTCATTGCCAGCCCACCGGGTTCCCGCGAGCGCCGCGAGGTTCTCATGCAGTCCAGCCCACCCGGGCTGACGCTACTGACCATGCCCAGACCTGATGAATGGTTGCAGTCCGAAAGTGCAAGCCCGAGAAAAATCGAGCTGGAGGATTTATTGGGCAGGCAAGCGGTGGAGCTGGATACGCGAGGGCTTGCGGAGCTTTTTTCAGGGCAGACTGTGCTGGTGTCGGGAGCAGGGGGGTCTATCGGGTCGGAGCTTTGCCGCCAGATTGCCCGATTGGGCGTGGCCAGGCTGGTTTGTGTGGATGCCTCCGAGATTGCCATTTACAAACTCGAGCAAGAGTTGAGGGAAGCGCATCCGCAGATGCAGGGGCTTTATTACACCGCCAACGTGCGGGAGCATGCGCGCTTGCAGGCTATTGCAATGCAATACAAGCCTTCGGTGTTTTTTCACGCTGCAGCATACAAACACGTTCCGTTGATGGAGTTGAATAAMGAAATCGAAGCGGTCCGGACCAATATCCTCGGAACCATTCATGCTGCTAAAGTCGCCGGCGAATGCGGTGCCCTGAGGTTCGTGTTGATTTCCACGGACAAGGCAGTAAACCCCACCAATATCATGGGCGCTACCAAACGCATGACAGAACTCGTGGTCCAGAGCGTCGCGCGCGAGTATGCCGAGACCCAGTTCGTTTCGGTGCGGTTTGGAAATGTTCTGGGCTCCAGCGGTTCTGTGGTTCCCCTGTTCACTGAGCAAATTGCGCGGGGCGGCCCGATCACGGTGACGCATCCTGATATCGTGCGCTATTTCATGACGATTCCCGAGGCTGCCAAATTAGTACTGCAGGCTGGGCTAATGGGGCGCAGCGGCCAGATTTACGTGCTCGACATGGGTGAGCCTGTAAAGATCGTGGATCTGGCCCGGATGATGATTCGTCTTTCAGGGAAATCCGAACACGAAATTTCCATCGCCTTTACCGGCTTGCGACCCGGCGAGAAGCTGTTTGAAGAGTTGATGGCCGATGATGAAACCACGGAACCAACCCCCCATCCCAAGCTCCGTGTGGCGAAATCATCGGGCCATCAGGTTGTTGCCATTGACGAGGTAACCGCCTGGATATCCGCTGTCGGTGCCGCACCTTCCGGGGAAACGGTGAAGGCCTGGTTAACCAGCTATGTCCCGGAATACAAATCCGGGATTTGACAGCGGCTCTTACTTACATTGAAATTCCTGTCCGCTCCAGGATGTCGCTGACCAGCTCCAGCCGCATCAGTGGATTGTCCAGTTGCATCAGGCGTTGCTTTAATTCAAGCGGCATTGGCAGCAGTTCGCACCAGCGGTTGGACACCCAGCCGCAATCGTCTAGCCGGTAGGGTGCTTGCAGTGGCATCTGCGCCTGCGGGATATCTCGCACCTGCAGGCTTTTGATTAACCGCCCCAGCGAGTCGGCAGTGCCTTGCAGG
>NZ_JBFUBD010000110.1:0-8730 GCF_056405935.1 Polaromonas sp. P1_E3 | reverse complement strand
TTTCAATGTTGGGTGGGCTGCGGCCTTCATGGTCGCTCAATACCCCAACGGAAACCACACACCGCGTTGCGTCACCACACCCATATTGGGCCGCACGTGGTTCTCGTCCAGCGTGCTGACATCAACATCCGCAATCACAGAGGAAGCGGGCAACGATTGCGCAAACACCCGGTCTTTGAGTATTTGAAGCGCATCGTCATAGGTATAAGCCGTTACGCCGCAGCCGACGTTCAATATGGAAAAGGGCGGGAGGTCTTCGAAAGAAAACCAGAACCGATGAAGTTGAGGCATGACTATTTCGCTATCTCAAGCCTGAAGCGATATCTCATACTCCATCACATATGAATGCTTGCCGTCAGCAATCTGGATGGTGAGCGTTCCACTTAAGCCAGTCAACTCATCGGTGCCTGAATCAGGCACCACGCTCACCGTCAACTGCGGCGCACCACGGTTCATGGTGCCGCTGTGCTGCAGCACAAAGCTGCCGCTTTTCCCGTGCAGCGTGCCTGTCACGCGTTCCATCGCGACGTAGCCTGCCGAGCCTTTGACTGCCGTGCCGGCGCTCAGCATCTCGCCCTGGCTGGTGGCCTGCAGGTCGCCGCTGAAGGTCTTGTTGATGGATAGGCGGCCCATCAGGGGCCCGGCGTCCGCATTCGCCAGGGGCTGGGGCACGAGATTGACGTCAAAACTTCCGGCAGCGTGAGAGGGCATGGCATTCACTTTCAAGGGATGTGCAGTGCCGGCCATGATGCCAGAGCGCGATCACTGGCCTTCGCTGGGCATGATGCCGGCGCTGACGAGTCAGACAGCCCAGGGATCGTAGCTCCCGAAATTCCAGATATGGCCCTCCGGGTCGCGGCAGGAGTAGCCTCGCCCGCCGTAATCTTCATCCTTGATGTCGATCACGATGACGGCTCCCGCAGCAATGGCCTGCCTGTAGTGAGCATCCACGTCCTGAACCTGGATGTAAGCGCTTTGCGACCCGACGCAGCCGGACTCTGACGGTGACTTGACGAGCTGGTGGAAGTCGTTGTTGGTGGCGGAGCCGAGCATGATCATTCCATTGCCATAGACCAGTTGGGCATGTGCAATGGCGCCGTCCTTGTCGGGCACCACCAGGTGCTCCTGAAAACCGAAAGCGCGGCACAGCCATTTGACCGCCGCGGCACCGTCCCGATAACGCAGCGTGGGAATGATGGTTGCCCGGCTATTTTTCTGATCCTCGGTCATGGCAACGGCCTCCTTGGAAAAACCAGCCAACGGGCGGATGGCAAAAATAAGCAGATGGGCATGCCACCCCGCGTGATCACCCGTCTGGCGTGGATCCGAGTATTTATCAGGGCAATTTGTGTCCGCGTAAGGAACGGGGAAGAAGCGCCGTAAGCCCGGGCCTACCCTGCCGGGCGCCGGCCCTCCGCCACAACCTTTGCCTGCGCGCTATGCTTGCGAGGTGGCCCATTCACCCGTTTCATCTCCAGCCAAAATCCGCCGCATTGCCCACCTCGACATGGACGCGTTTTTTGCGTCCGTCGAGTTGCTGCGCTACCCGCAATTGAAGGGCCTGCCGGTCGTCATAGGCGGCGGCTGGCGCAAGGTTGACGAGGAGCTGCGGGCGGCGCAGGGCGAGCGGGCCTTGCGCTTCATTCCGGTGGAAAGTTTTCCGCTGCTCAAGGACTATGTGGGCCGCGGCGTTATCACCACCGCCACCTATGCAGCGCGGCAGTTCGGCGTGGGCTCGGCCATGGGCATGATGAAGGCCGCCAAGCTGTGCCCGCAGGCGATTGTGCTGCCGGTGGATTTCTCGGAAATCCGCAAATATTCGCAGCTCTTTAAAAGCACCATCACCGACATCGCACCGCTGATGCAGGACCGCGGCGTGGACGAGGTTTATATCGACTTCACCGATGTGCCCGGCGGCCAGCGTGAAGGCGGGCGTGTGCTCGCGCGGCTGATCCAGAAAGCGATTTTTGAAAAGACCGGCCTGACCTGCTCTGTCGGCGTGGCGCCCAACAAGCTGCTGGCCAAGATGGCGAGCGAGTTCAACAAGCCCAACGGCATTTCCATCATTTACGAAGCGGACCTGCAGGAAAAAATCTGGCCACTGCACGTGCGCAAGATCAACGGCATCGGCCCGAAGTCCGGCGACAAACTGGCGAAGCTGCACATTCACACCATCGGCGAGCTGGCCGCGCAAGACCCGGGCTGGCTGATCGACAACTTCGGCAAAGCCACCGGCGCCTGGATGCACGAGGCTGCCTGGGGCCGCGACGACCGACCGGTGGTCACCGAGAGCGAGCCCGTCAGCATGAGCCGCGAAACCACTTTTGACCGCGACCTGCACGCGGTGCGCGACAAGGCGACGCTGGGCGCCATCTTCACTGATTTGTGCGAGCGGCTGGGTGACGACCTGCAGCGCAAGGGTTACGTGGCCAAAACCATTGGCATCAAGCTGCGCTATGACGACTTCAAGATCGCGACACGCGACCAGACCTCAGAGACTTACACCGCAGACGGAAAGACCATCCGCCAGCTGGCGGGGCAGTGCCTCAAGCGGGTGCCGCTGGACAAAAAACTGCGCCTGCTGGGGGTTCGCGCTTCTACGCTGGCCAAGCCCGGCGAAGAGGGAATCTACGAGCAAAAAGTGCCTGCAGCCCGATCAGGGCGTGCGCAAGCGGCTCCTGAATCGATAGCAACCGACCAGCTCTTCTAACCAGCTCTTTTAACCGGTTCTTCTAGCGCGCTACCAGGACGATCTCATCCTGGTGGTTGGCGATATGGAAGGTGTGTGCGAGTGAAAAATCAGCCTTGCTGAGTGCGCCATAGGCAAAGTGCGGCTTGAGCGCGCCCTGGTGCCCGGCGAAGCGGGTAATGGCGGTGCGCAGCCGCGCCGACGCGGGGCGCCAGTCGCCTTCACGGCTGAGGGCCGCAGCACCCGGGATGGGCTCGCTCAGGCTGTGGCTCATTTGCCCGCGCCATTTGAAAAAGGCAAAGGCCGCGGCGCCGGCCGTGTTCTGGAACACCGCGCTTTTCGGCTGCGGAAAGCCGTCCAGGCTCATTTCCACGCTTTGCGCCATGTGCTCCAGCACCGACACCAGGGGCCATGGGCCGGTGGTTTTAACGCTGGCGGCCTGCTCGACCTTGTCGAGCCAGCGCAGGGCCTCATCCAGCGATTGGACTTTGGGCACATCAGCCATGGCAAATCCTCCGGTGGCAACCAGTGTGGTGGCGGCAAGAAAGTCGCGTCGTTTCATGGCTGCGATGGTACAGCCAGGGCCGCAGACCGGGGCCGAAGCATTGGCACTGTGGCGACACCACCGCCCCGTCCCCGCCGTGAAGATCAGAAGCCGGCAGGCTCATCAAACGGCTGAGTCCTACAGGTCCGGCGCTGTGGCTGTCTCCACAATGTCCCCCAGCGGTTTGCGGTCCGGCCAACGGGCCCATGCCACCACAAATGACTGATGAAAACCGGCTCCAGGCCAATGACAACGGGCGCAAGCAGCTATTGAATTTATAGCAAATATCCTCTCCAGCAACACCCCTCATACCCCTCACACCCATCCCCAATGCCAGGCGCACGCCCCACTCCACCTTCGACTAAAGCCCCGCCCAGCCTGCGAGGCACCGGCCTGGTGTATGTGAGCGACGACATGTCCGGGCTGGCCCGGCTGAAAAGCGGCAAGGGTTTTCGCTACCGCGACGCCGCAGGCCAATGGGTCAAGGACCCGGAAGAGATCCGGCGCATCCAGAAACTGGCGATTCCGCCGGCTTACAGCCGGGTCTGGATTTGCCCGCAGCCCAACGGCCACCTGCAAGCCACGGGCTACGACGCGCGGGGCCGCAAGCAGTACCGCTACCACCCCGACTGGCAGGCCCAGCGCAACGACAGCAAGTTCGAAAGACTGCGGGCTTTTGGCAAAACCCTGCCGCGCATACGTGCACGCGTGGCGCGCGACCTGATGCCGCACCGCAACCAGCCGGTCACGCGCAGCCTGGTGCTGGCGACCCTGGTGCGCCTGCTGGACACCACCTACGTGCGCGTCGGCAATGACGAGTACGCCCGGGAAAACGGATCCTACGGCCTGACCACCCTGCGCAACCCGCATGCCGGTGTGCGCGGCAAGACGCTGCAGCTGCGCTTTCGCGGCAAGAGCGGTGTGATGCAGGACCTGAAAGTCGACGACCCGAAAGTGGCCGCGGTGGTGCGGCGCTGCCAGCAGTTGCCGGGACAACTGCTGTTTCAGTACGAAGACGAAAAAGGTGAGCTGCGCGCTGTGGGTTCAGGTGACGTCAACGACTACCTGGCGGAGATCACGGCTCCATCCACAAGAAGCAGACATGCGTCGACACAAGTTCCCCATGGGGGGCAGGACGCTACACGCAGTGAGCAACCGTGGGGGCAACACTTCACCGCCAAGGACTTTCGCACCTGGCATGGCACGGTACAGGCGCTGGAACTGACCCGGCTGGCGTGCGGCGGCAGCAGCGGCAATGGCGCAGCCGGAGCAGCTGGCGCTTACAGCGCCAAGGCCGTCCTGCAGGAGGTAGCCCGCCTGCTGGGAAACACACCGGCCGTCTGCAAAAAATCGTATATCCACCCGGCTGTGCTGGCGTTGGGAAGCAGCTTGGCGCAGGATGCCGAGGCCATGAGCACCTTGTGGCCGCAACTGGAGTCCGGCAAGAAGATGCGCCGCCTCTACGCGGCCGAGCACCGGTTGCTGGCGTTTCTGGAGCGGCGCCACCGTGTACTGAAAGCGCAAACCGCGGCAGCCGGAAAGCAGCAGAAAAAAACGAAGAAACCTGCAGCATGAGCGTCTTCGGCACAGCCGCCGTGCGCGGCGCCTTGTCTCATGGCCGATGTCTCATGGCCAGTCTTACTTCAATGTAGCCAGGTAGGCAATCAGGTCGGCGCGTTCCGCTGCGCTTTCCACCTGGAAGCCCATGCGCTGGCCGGCCACCAGTTGTTCGGGGTCTTCCAGCCAGGCGTTGAGGGTTTGCGGTGTCCAGCGCAACCGGGACCGCGCCAGTTCGTCCGAATATTTGTACCCAGGCAGGCTACCCACGCGGCGGCCCACCACACCCCGGTGCGCCGGCCCAATCTTGTTGCTGTCTACCGCATGGCATGCCGTGCAGCGCGCTTGGTACAGGGCCATTCCGCGTGCGATGTCGCCCGGTGGCGGGCTGGTCCACTCCCGGGGTGGGGCTGGCTGGGCTTTCGCCGAAGTGAAGGTGATGCCTGCGGCGAGCAGGAGCATCGTGCAACCCGTTTTGACCAGCAAACGCAGGGGTGCGGGTGAAGAGTCAGTGGGCATTTATTCGACTCGCTTTTGAAACGTTAAGGAAAGCGGTGCACGGTGAGGTGCGACGCGGCTGGTGTGTGATACGCGGCTTTGTCACTCGTGGATTCACAGTGCTATCGGTAGATAGGATTTTTGAGTCGCGCTCTCCTCTTAAGGCTGCTGGCCGGGGGTTGCCCGGCGGCAAGTAACTTTCTTTTGCTTCGCCAAAAGAAAGTCACCAAAGAAAAGGCGACCCGCAGTCTGGGTCCTTACGCTTCGCTTCAGGMAACCTGCGCTGCTCGACTCCGGCGGCGGTCCGCAGAACTCGCCTTCGGCTCAAACAACTGCGGCCCGACCTTCCGCCTCCGTCTGCGCTGCTCGGCCCAGCCAGGACGGGGAAGTCCGAATTCGGGTACCGGAGTCAAAGACCAATACCAACAAGGACACGCCACGGCGTGTCCTTGATTCTTCGGTGTCCGATTTTGGTATTCCTTCCCCACCCCCTTGTGGATGCGCCGAGGAGCGGAGGTCCAGACGGATCAGGGCAAAAACTTGTTTGAGCCGAAGGCGAGTTGTTTTTGACCCCGGCTGGACCGAGCACCGCAGGTTGCCCGCAGCGAAGCGTAGGGACGCAGGAACCAGGGTCGCCTTTCTTTTGCTTACTTTTCTTTGGCGAAGCAAAGAAAAGTGAGTTGCATGCCGGGCAACCCCGGCCAGCAGCCCCCAGCAAAGACCACAAAGACCGAAAAAACCCCAAATCAGGCAATTCCCAAAAAAAGTTGAATCCAGTCCCCTCTACCTCCCGTATTCCAACCATCAAGCACCTTTATTCGAATCCCCTGCCCACCTTCCCCCACCCAGCCGACACCAAACCCCCAAACCATGCGCAAAATCTTCACCCCCCTCCCCCTGCTCGCAGGCCTGCTGATCAGCGCAGGCGCCCACGCCGACACCGGCAAGCTCCTCCTGACCGGTGGCGTCAGCACCATTGAAGGCGCGGCCGGCGGCGGCCTCACGCCCTGGGCCGTCATCGGCAGCAATGCCACGGCCGATGAGATCGGCGGCTCCGCCTATCTCACCCACGCAGGCACCACCGACTACGGGCTGAATGTGTACGGCGCGGCCGTCGGCATCCATGACCGTGTTGAGCTGTCGATCGCGCAGCAGGACTTCAACACCCGCGGTACCGGCACGGCGCTGGGCCTGCCCGGCCTGCACCTGAAGCAGACCATCGTTGGCGCAAAGGTACGTGTGCTGGGAGACGCCGTACTCGACAGCGACACGCTGATGCCGCAGGTGGCGGTGGGTGTGCAGTACAAGACGCTGGGCTCCACCGGGCTGGACACCACGCTCACCGCATTGGGCGCCAAACGCCACGGCGTGGATGTGTATGTCAGCGCCACCAAGCTCTTTCTCGGCCAGAGCGTGCTGGTCAACGGCACGCTGCGCGCCACCAAAGCCAACCAGAACGGCCTGCTGGGCTATGGCGCCACGCTGGGCGGCAATGAAGACAAATACACGCTGCAGCCGGAATTCTCGGTGGCCTGGCTGGTCAGCAAAAACGTGGCCATCGGTGCCGAATACCGCTTCATGCGCAACAGGCTCGAAGGCGCGGGCCGCGCGGCCGGCCTGGGCAACGGGCTGCGTTCTGAAGACTGGAAAGACATCTTTATTGCCTGGGCGCCCACCAAAAACCTCTCGCTCACCCTGGCTTATGTCGACCTGGGTGTGATCGTTCCGGCCACCACGGCCAGCCGAAAGCAAACCGGGTACTACCTCTCGGCCCAGGTCGCTTTTTGAGCCCGACGAACCCTACGACCATTCAAGGAACCGCCCATGAAAAACCCTTTTGTTTCTTTCGCCCTTGCAGCAGGCCTGTTGATGGCCGGTGCTGCATTTGCCCAGACGGCGCCCAAAGACGACCAGCTCTACAAGGCCTTCGGTGAAAAAGCCGGACTGGTGGCGCTGATGGACGACTTCATGGTCCGCTTGCTGGCCGACCCGCGCACCGGCCCGCATTTCAAGCCTGCCAACCAGCAGCGCGTGAAAGAGCAGCTGGTCGACCAGCTCTGCGCCCTGAGCGGCGGCCCCTGCGTATACAAGGGCGCAGACATGAAAAGTTCGCACGCCAACCTCGACATCAAGAAGTCGGACTTCCACGCGCTTGTGGAGGTGCTGCAGCAAAGCATGGACGCCAGGGGCATTCCTTTTCGCAAACAAAATGAAATGCTGGCGCTGCTGGCACCCATGAACCGCGACATCATCACGCCCCCGGAAACGGCGGCCAAGCCATGAAACAAGCACTCCAGCACACCGCCATCATCGCGCTCCTCGGCTTCAGCGCCGGGGCCTACGCCGGCAACCTCGTGGTGTCCGTGCTCGACAAGGACGGCAAACCGGTGCAGGACGCCGTGGTGGTGGTGGCGCCAGCCAACAAAAGCGCCGCGCCCAAAACGCCTCTGGCGGCGCAGGCCACGATCAGCCAGGAAAAGATGCAGTTCATCCCGGCAGTGACGGTGGTTGCCGTAGGGGCCAAAGTGAATTTCATCAACAACGACCCCTGGGACCACCACGTGCGCAGTTCGCCCGCGGGCATGGGCCAGTTCAGCGCCACGAATGCCGGCTTTGAGTTGCGGCTGGAAGGCAAACCCGACGGAAAGCCGGGCAAGTCGAGCGAGGTGACGCTGGACAGGGCCGGTGTCGTCGGGGCTACTTTGCTGGGGTGTTTCATCCACGGCTCCATGCGCGGCTACATCTACGCCAGTGAATCCCCGTGGGCTGCCAAAACCAGTTCGGAAGGCATCGCGACGTTTGAGGACCTGCCCGAAGGCGCCGCACAGCTGAAGGTCTGGCACCCCGACCAGCTGGTGGACATCGCGCCGCAGCAGGTGACGGTGGGCGCCGTGCTGGCCAAAAACGTCATGCAGCTCACGGTGGTGCCGCGGCGGCGCAAGTCCTGAGGATCTGCGGGTTCTTATCTGCGGGCTTTTATCGCCGGCTGTCGTCTTTTTGGGAATCCCGTTCCATCGGCTCCAGCGGTGCCAGGTCGGATGAATAAACACGGTCGCCGATTTGCATCGCCCGACCCTTTTCCCAGGCGGCTTCAAAAGCCGCGAGCTCTTCCGCCGTGGCGCGCTCAGCGCGCCGTACCGGTGGCGGCGAGGCGGCCGCCTCCGGAGCTGCGCGCAAAGGAACAGGCCGGCTGGCCCCGAAGCCCTGGATCTGCTCATTGACCTGCCAGTACACGCCGCTGACCAGAAGGTTGTAACGCGCCGCGGCATTTTTGGCTATGGCCGCACCCACCTCGACCAGCCGGGCGGGCCCGCCTTCCCGGCTGTCGAGGAAGTCGGTGGAAAGGTCCACCAGCACCAGGTATTGGTGGCCGCGCTTGTCATTGCGAACCACACGGAATTTGTAGCTGGCTGACAAAATTCCGTGGGCCTGCATCGTGACC
>NZ_JBFUBD010000109.1:0-8757 GCF_056405935.1 Polaromonas sp. P1_E3 | reverse complement strand
GCTCATACAGCATGGCGGCCTTGATGCCTTCGAGGTTCAAGCGGCTTTTGAGGTGGCTGGAGAGTGACCGTGACCCGCGCGGGTGGCGCACTTCGACCAGCACCTGCTCGGGTGTCTTGCCGGGCAGCAAATCAAGCATGAAGGTGGCGCTGCCGTGGGCGGCGATCTCGTCGCGCAGCAGGCTGGAAGCGGCATACACCAGGCTGCCTTCCACGCCGGTGGTGGTGGCGATGAACTCGCCCTTGCGGCTGAAGCTGCGGCCCCGTGAATCGGTGAAGCTGATGGCCACGGACTTGAAAGGCTGGCCGGCGAAGCGGCTGGAGAAGTGTTCGGTCCAGCCGGTGTTTGGTTGCGGGTTTTTGCCTATGAGCTCCTGCAAAAATTCGCGGCGGGTTTCGCCAGGGTCGGTGATGGCCTCTTGCAGTTGGGCAGGGCTATCGGGCCGCGCCGCGACGTCAAAGCCGCAGTTCGAAGGCAGCAGCGGCGCCACCGCCGCACCACGCGCCGCCAGCAGCGGCACCCACGCGCCGTCAGAGCCCAGCCGGGCCCAGCTGCCGCCGCCCAAAGCCAGCACCACGGCATCGGCCTGTACCAGCACCTCGCCGGCAGGCGTTGAGAACTTCAGTGCGCCGTCATCGGCCCAGCCCAACCAGCGGTGCCGCATGGAAAACTTGACGCCGGCATTGCGCAGGYGGTGCAGCCAGGCGCGCAGCAGCGGCGCGGCTTTCATGTCCTTGGGAAACACGCKGCCCGAACTGCCGACAAACGTCTCAACACCCAGGGCCTCGGCCCAGGCGCGCAGCTCGGCCGGCCCAAAAGACGCCAGCAGCGGCGCCAGCTGTGCGGCGCGCTCGCCGTAGCGGCCCACAAAAGCTTCCGGCGCTTCGGAATGCGTGAGGTTGAGCCCGCCGATCCCCGCCAGCAAAAACTTGCGCCCCACCGAAGGCATGGCGTCATACACCTCGACCTTCACGGCTGCACCGGCGCCGGCCAGCACCTCGGCAGCCATCAGGCCGGCAGGGCCGCCCCCTATGACGGCAACGCGCAGAGGGCCGGCAGGCGGCGGTTTCACGGGAGAGGCTGAATCGTTCAAAAGATATTCCGTTGCCCCGCGGGGGCGAGGTCTGGTGAGTGAAAAGTTAAGGGTCAACAGTGAAGGCAAGCCGCCGGTTTCCTGAGGATGCTTGCGGTCGGCAAACGTGTTGCTATATTTTTAATAGCTGCTTGCGCACGCCCCTATTGGCTTGCAGGGCAAAAACGCTATCAATATGTGCCTTTGCACCCCGGTCGCCGGCGCAGGGCCTGCATCAATTATTGCAGGCTGCACCTTGCCGGCTCGCACGGGTCTTACATCGGCGGCGCAAAACCATTGCGCCCGACGATGACACGCAGCGCGGTCGGCTTGCCGGCTTTCTCCTGCGCCGTAATCATCACTTTGGCGCCCGGCACCAGCAAGGCGGTTTCATCGGCCTTGCCGGGCTTGAACGAAACCACCGGCACATTGGGCGGAACGATCACGGTTTTCTCGCCGTCCTTGTAGCGCAACGTGAGTTTCTGGCCGCCGGGCACTGACGTTGGCGCCGCGGCCAGGTCGGCCACAGTGGCGTTGGTCATGGTGCTGTCGGGCCGCAAGTCCCAGGGGCGGTGGCCCTCGCCGGCGCCGCGGGCGGCTTCAGGAAAGACCAGCACCTCCAGCGCCAGCTGGCTGCCATCGGGCTGCGGCATGGCGGCGGTGCCGATGTAGCTGCCGGGCTTGATGTCGGCGAGCGACAACGGGTAGACCTCGGACACGTCCATTTCAGCGGGGCGCACCAGCGTGATCACTTCGCCGCTGCGTTCCCTGACCGTCAGGCTGGTGGCATCGACCTTTTCAATCGTCGCACGCAGGCGCACGGTGGGGTTGGCGGGTGGCGCGGTTTGTGCCCAGGCCATTGGCAAGGCGGCCAGAAGAATCATCGATGCGGCAAGTTGCTTGAACATGGTTGTTTTCTTTCTTCGGGCCAGAAAGTGGCCCAGGTTGGTGAGATCAGTCCAGCTCGACCACAGTTCCCCGGCCCGTCAGGAAAGCAGCCTTTACCGGCGCACCGGGGTAAATCAGCTGCACGGCCGCCCGGTAGGCCTGCAGTTGCGCCACCAGCGCGGGCTGCAATTCCGGCGCCACGGCGGATTTGTAGTCGAGCACCCACCAATGGCCTTCATGGCCGGCGTCCTTGCGCTGCACCAGGCGGTCCAGCCTCAAGGCCTGGCCCGCGTAAACCAGATCCACCTCGTTGCCCTGCCAGGCCACCGTTTGCGGGCTCCAGGCCCAGGCGCCCTCGCCCGCCAGAATGCGCCTGGCCAGCGTAGCCGCCTCGGCCGCTTGTGCCGGGCTCAGGCGAAACTCGCGCGCCACAACCTTGATCTGCGGGTCTGACACCGCACCGCCCCACTCCAGCAAGCGGTGCATGGCCTTGCCGATGCGCGCCTTCAGTGAGTCTTCATCCACCCGCTCCACGGCAGGTGCAGCGGGCGCCAGGGCTTCAGGCAAGGCGGGCAGTTCGGGCAGGTAGAACACGCCGGCGTCCGCCGCATCGAGATGCGCAGCGGCAGATTCGTCCGCAACCGGTGCTGGCAGCTCGCCCACCAACGCGTGCAACCGCTGCCACCAGCTCTCGGTGGTCACACGGTGCGGCTCGATGGCGGAAATCACCAGCGTATGGCGCGCGCGCGTCAGCGCCACATACAGGGCGTTGAGCTCCTCGCGCTTGCGGGCGGCCTGCTCGGCGGCCAGCGTCTCGGCAGCGCACGCGGGCGGCCGGCTTTCGCTGACCAGGAAGACGAACTTGCGCGGCTCGGTGGCCTCGCCAGGCCAGTCSACCAGCACACCCATGCTGTCGGCGTTGCGCTCGACGGTGTCGGTGTCCAGCAGCAGCACCGCTTCGGCTTCAAGCCCCTTGGCGCCGTGGATAGTCAGCAGCCGGACGGCCTCGCTGCTGACGGCTGCCGGTGCCTGGGTGCCGCCGGCCTTGAGCGCGCGCACAAACCCATACGGCGTGGCGTAACGCCCGCCATCCAATGCCAGCGATACACCGAGCAGCGCGCGCAGGTTGGCCAGCACCGCGCTGCGCTGCGCAGCGGGGGCAGCAGCGCCAAAACGCGCCAGCACGTCGCCGTCGTCGTAAATGCCTTGCAGCGCGTCATGCGGCGGCAGGCGGTCCAGCCAGCGCTTCCATTTGGCCAGAACAGCCCCCAGCCCTTTCAGGCCGGGCGCAAGCAGCTCCTCTTTTTGTAGCAGGCTGTACCAGGGCCGGTGGTGCTCGCGCTGCAGCAGCGCCAGTTGCACCAGGCTTTCATCAGCCAGGCCAAACAGCGGCGAGCGCAGCGCGCGTGCCAGTGAAAGGTCGTGCTGCGGCGACACCAGCACGTCGAGCAGCGCCACCATGTCCTGCACTTCGCAGCAGTCAATCAGCTCGGTTTTCTCGCCCACCTGCGCAGGGATGTGGAGTGCGCGCAGCTCGTCCTGCAGCGGCAGCAGCCCGGCGCGCTTGCGTGAGAGGACCATCACGTCCTGCGGGCGCAACCCGGCTGCGACCTGTTCCGAGATCCATGCGGCGGCCTGCCGGGCCTCGCGCGTGCGCAGGGTTTCCTCGGGCAATTCGCGCGGCGTGGTGAGGCTGTCGCGCCAGCCGGCGGCCAGCGGTGAAGCTTCTTCTTCGTCCTTGTTGCGCGCAATGGGGGGAAGCCGGCCTACGGCGCCGGCCAGGCCAGACGCCGTGGTGTGTTCGCGAAAGCCGTCATAGCCGTCGGCCTCTCGTGCCGTGACCATGGCGGAGTTGACGGTGTCGATCACGGCTTCGGCATTGCGCCGGGTGTGGTCGCAACTGAGCAGGTCACCGCCCAGGCCGTGCACCACAAAAGCCT
The DNA here is from genome assembly GCF_056405935.1 of Polaromonas sp. P1_E3. NCBI lineage: Bacteria > Pseudomonadati > Pseudomonadota > Betaproteobacteria > Burkholderiales > Comamonadaceae > Polaromonas > Polaromonas sp. P1_E3. The sequence goes on along the minus strand of NZ_JBFUBD010000109.1, from coordinate 4,857 downwards.
GCGCAGCGCGGAACACCTGAGGTTCGGCGCGCCGGAAGCGATAAATGCTTTGCTTGGGGTCCCCCACCAGGAACACGCTGGGCGCGGTGCCCGCACCCGAGTAGCCGATGAGCCACGCATACAGCGCCTGCCACTGCAGCGGGTTGGTGTCCTGGAACTCGTCGATCATCAGGTGCCGTATGCGCGCATCCAGCCGCTCCTGCACCCAGCCCGACAGCACGGGGTCGGCCAGCATCAGCAGCGCGGCGCGCTCAACGTCGTTCATGTCGACCCAGCCGCGGTCGCGCTTCAAGGCGGTGAACTGGGCAATCAGCACGCGCGTCAGGCGCGCCATGCGCTGCTGGTACAGCCAGGCGTCATGCTGCTGGCGGGCGGCGACCACGCGCAGCACGAGGTCTTGCGCAATGCGCACCTGCTCAATGCCGACGATTTTTTCGCCGAACTTGCGCGGCGTGCCTTTTTCGGTCAGCAGGGCCGCGATGGCCGCCGGGAAGTCACCTGCCGTCAACGCCTGCTCCAGTTCCACGCCTTTGGCTGAAAACGTTGGCGCGCTTGCGCGGCCCAGCGCGATGGCGGCGTCCCGCAAGGTCTGGCGGTGAAAGCGGTTGGTGCTGAGCAGCTCTTCCGGTTCGTCAAGGCCGCCAAATTCTGTGAACTGCGCACTGAAGGCTTGCACCGAGGTGTCGATCACGCCTTTTTCATCGGCCAGCGTGAACTCGGTGCGTTTGTCGAGCGCGGCCTGCAAGGCCTTGTCGGCCTGGAAGCGGCCATACGCCAGCACCACGGCTTCAAAATCGGCCTTGAGCGATGCATCAGCCGCGACCGCCGCGTAAAACCGCCGCCACACCAATGCGCGCGCCGGCGCGTCGTCTTCCAGCAGCTCGTAGTTCACCGGCAGCTCCAGGCGCTGCAGCACCGCCACCGGGGCGCTGCGCAACAGGGCTGCAAACCAGCTGTGGAAGGTGCGGATCTGCACCGAGCGGCCACTGGCCAGGATGGAGCGGTATAAATTTGATAGCTGCTCGCGCACAGCCTGTGCGGCTTTCAGGCCTTTTTGGCTGGAAAAATCAACCCTGACACCGCGCATTTCGAGTTCACGCTGCAGGGTTTCGTCGTCGRCATGGGCAAAGGCCTTGAGCCACTCGTCCAGGCGCTCGCGCATTTCGCCGGCGGCTTTTTTGGTGAAGGTGATCGCGAGGATTTCATGCGGCAGCACCTGCTGCCCGGGTGCGGCTGTGGCCCCGTCAAGCAGCGCCCGCACGATGCGGGACACCAGCATCCAGGTTTTGCCGGCGCCGGCGCAGGCCTCCACCGCCACGCTGCGACGCGGGTCGCAGGCAATCGCGTAGAACGCATCGGCGGAGAGCGGTTCGCCGTTGCATTCGTAGGCGGCGGCGTGGGCGATCAGCGTGTTGGCCGGCGGGGTCATGCCTGCTCCCCCGCTGTTTCTTCGTCCAGGCTCCAGAAGTCTTTGCGGCAGAGGCCCCGGGCTGCGCAGTATTCGCAGGCCTTGCCCTCACCCAGCGCAGGCAGCGCCGCGCCGCGTGCGATGCGGGCCATGTCGGTGAGGATGCTGTCGATGAGCTCGTCGCGCAGTCCAACGATGTCGGGTTGCTCGTAGGTTTTAGTGGGCTCTTTTTCGCCGAGGTTGACGTAGGCCGCCGCCAGTGTGTCGTCGCTCATCAGGGCGGCGTAGAAGGCCAGCTGGGTGTCTTCCTGGCCGTTCTTGATGCGTTCGGCCGTGGCCGTGCGCGGCTCGGTCTTGTAGTCGATCACCAGGGCGTGCCCGTCGGGCTGGCGGTCAACGCGGTCAAGCTGGCCCAGCAGCGTGAGCGTGCCGACGGGCACTTCGCGCCAGACTTCGGCCTCTTCAAATACGGCGCCCGTGGCTTCATGCTCGGCCAGCCATTTCAGGTAACCCTCGCGCACGCCGGGCCAGGCCGCGGCAAAGGGCAAAAACTCGCTGTCGCTGAGCGCGAGCTCCTGCGTGGCGCGTTCGGCCGCCGTATTGAGCATCGCTACCCGTATTGCTGCATCGGACGTTGGTGCCTCCTTGAGTGCCTCATGGAAATGTCGCAGCAGGCTGTGCAGCCAGTTGCCAAAGTCGCGCTTGCCCAACTCGCTTTCAAGCTCTTCGGGCTCCTGCAACCGGAGCTGGCGCAGTGCAAAAAAGCGGTACGGGCAACGCCGCAAATCTTCATACGCGCTGGCTGAGAGCCGGGTGACGGGCAAGGCCTCGCCGGTCGGAAACGGATGCGGCGTAGGCTGGATGTCCACAGCACGCAGGCTGCGGGGGTCGGCGGCCATGTCCTGCGCGGCGTCCCCGGCCTGGCCGTCGGGCTGGTCCAGCAGCAACTCTTGCACAAAACCGCTGGGGATCAGGTGTTCGCCGGACTCACTGGTGCGCCAGAGCACGTCGAGATGCGGCATGTGCAGGGCATAGTGCCAAGCCTGGCGCTGGGCGGCGGCGAGCACTTCCCGCGACGGCAGGCCCAGCAGCTCGCGCTGCCCGGGCGTCCAGGGGCCGGCGGGCTCCGGCGACACAGGCAGGCGGATTTCATCGCAGCCGGGCAGCACCACAGCCTGCATGGGGCGGCCCAACAGCTGAGGCAGCGGAAGTATCACGACCTGCTCTTGCGGCGGATGCATGGGGGAGAACTTGCCGCCCTCCAATGCCTGGTTGGCCCACTGCGTGAAGTCATGCAGCCTCATCACGGGCGACGCCTCGAACTCAGTCTCGGCGCCGTCATGCAGGCGCAGCACATCCAGCACCGTCTGCCCGGCTTCATCCTGTGCCAGCGCGTCCCACTGCCCGGCCGATTGCAAAAGTGTGCGCAGGTCGCGCAGCCACACCGCCAGCGGGCGAGCACGGGCGAAAGGGCTGCGCAATGCATTTACTTCGCGCGCCAGCGGGCCTGTTGCTGCGAAAGCGGGCGGCAGGATGTCTTCTTCCGGAAAATCCGGCAGGTCGCGCCAGGCGCGCACGCCGGTCTTGCGCAGCTCGGTCTCGGCGGCGGTGACCAGCCCGGCGTCAAATGCCGGTGCATTTTTCAGCCAGTCCAGCACGGCATCTGTCGATGCGTCCCAGGGCATGGCGCGCAGCAGGCTCATCAGGCTCGCGGCGGCCCGCGTAGTTGAAAGCTTCCAGCCGGTTTCATCGCGCATGGCGATGCCGCGCTCGGCCAGCATGGCGCCGACACGGCGGGTGAGCTGGCGGTCCTGCGCAATCAACGCAACCGGACTCCGGCCTTGCGCCAGGTGCGCCAGCACGCAGGCGGCGGCGCGGCCGGCTTCGTCTTCAGCGTCCTCGGCAATGTGCAGCGCGGGTGGTGCCGACGGTTCTTCGAGTGAAAGGCGCAGTGGAATGGAAACCGACCGGTCGCCAAAATGTGCTTTGAGGGCTTCGGTGAGCGGGTCGACCTGAAAGCCTTCCAGCACGGCAAACAGCTGCGGCTTCGCCTGGAAAAGCCGGTCTGTGGGGTAGGCAGAAGCCGCAGCCCAGGCCAGCGCGATGCGCCCCACGGCGGCCTCAAGTGCCAGCACCGGCGAATCAAGGCCCGCACCCAGCGTCAGCGCCAGCCGCTCACTCCAGGCGCGGCGCGCAGCCGGCACCACGGCAGCGGCCACGCCCGCCAGGCTCCATGCCGCCTCGACCAGCCGGCCCGCCAGCGCATCCTGCTGGGCGCCCAGGCCCGCGCGGCCCAGCAGAGATGCCGCCGTCAGCATGTCAACAGCCACATCTATCCGCAGATCGTCGCCCGAAGGTACGTAAAGGCCCAGCGTGCCGCCCAGGCCACTGGCCCAGTTCATGGTGGTTTCAAAGCGGGGAACAAAAAATGTGTCGCCGGCCTGGGCAGCCCAGGCACGCCGCGCCTGCTGGATCAGCTGGGCATAAGGCAATAAAACCACTGCCTCTGCCGGATGGACGCCGCGCGTCTGCAAAACTTCCTTGAGCCGGCCCATGGCCTGATGCCAGCACAGTGCATCGGGTGCGAGCAATGCAGCATCAGAAGTCGGTACGAGTGACATACAAAGGGTTTGGGAAGGAAGCTCGCCAGGAAAAGATATGGCCGGAAGCCGCAAATTGAATAATCGCTATCGGGGCCATAGCCCCCGTGCACGCGACCGGGCCACTTGCTTTCTGCCACAATGACTGCAACTTTAGCCGTACCGTATCGTAACCATCCTAACCAGACAAAGGAGCCGCACATGGCGAGCGAACTGATCAAACATACCACCGATGCCACCTTCGAAGCCGACGTGCTGCAAGCCTCCAAACCCGTGCTGGTGGATTACTGGGCCGAGTGGTGCGGTCCGTGCAAGATGATCGCGCCTATTCTGGACGAAGTGGCCACCGGTTACGACGGCCGCCTGCAGATCGCCAAGATGAACGTCGACGAAAACCGCGACATCCCCGCCAAGTTCGGCATCCGCGGCATCCCCACCTTGATGCTGTTCAAGGACGGCCAGCTGGCCGCCACCAAGGTGGGCGCCATGAGCAAGGCCCAGCTGACCGCCTTCATCGACCAGCAACTGGCCTGAGCCTTTTTTCGCGCCGGAAAGGAAGTGCGGCACAGCCGCTTTCCGGACCGGCGCCGTCCTCCCCGGCCCCCCGTGCCGGACGCGGGAAAACGCCCTGGTTTCCTGCATGAATTTCCTGTCATAATGTGCTTAATTCACCAGACGGCACTCGCTGCCTGGTTCGAGTTCCCGGTTTGTAAGCCATCTTCTGCGGCTTCCTTTCAAACCTCCCCCGTTTCCATCAATGAACTCCGCAAGGAGTAACTCCATGCACTTAAACGAACTCAAGGCACTGCACGTGTCTGAAGTCCTCAAGCAGGCCGAAGCCCTTGAGAT
>NZ_JBFUBD010000108.1:0-8804 GCF_056405935.1 Polaromonas sp. P1_E3 | reverse complement strand
CTGCGAAACCTGGCTGACCAGCGGCACCTCTGATCTGAGGCGGCGCTCAATGACCGCGTCCATTCCACGCATGTCGTCGGCAATCAGGGCTAGGGCTGCGGCAGTGCTGGAGGAATTGACGGACAAAGGAGATCCAGGTGTTGGGAATGTGAAATCTGGGCAGATTATAGGAAGCCCCTCCGTCCGGCGGCGCTGGCGCAGCCCTGGGGCGCCTCCCGAACGCCGCAAAACGCCCGTTCTGGTCAATCCGGCCCTACCGTGCTAGAATATTGGGCTCTGCGGAAATCCGTCTGCAGAACTCAATAAAGAGGTCTTACATGTACGCGGTCATAAAAACCGGTGGCAAACAATACAAGGTTGCTACTGGAGAAAAAATTAAAGTAGAACAGATTGCTGCGGACGTAGGCCAAGAGATCGTTATTGACCAGGTATTGGCTGTCGGCACCGGCAGCWCRATCACGGTTGGTACGCCCTTGGTGTCCGGCGCCACTGTTACAGTCACTGTCCTTTCCCAGGGTAGGCACGACAAGGTTCGCATTTTCAAAATGCGCCGTCGCAAGCACTATCAGAAGCGTCAGGGCCACCGGCAAAACTACACGGAACTGCAAATCGGCGCCATCGCCGGTTAAGCAGGGACGTACCAGGAGTAACGAAAAATGGCACAGAAAAAAGGCGGCGGCTCTACGCGAAACGGGCGTGATTCACAGCCCAAAATGCTCGGCGTCAAGAAATTTGGCGGCGAAGTCATTAACGCAGGCAGCATCATCGTGCGCCAGCGCGGCACCAAGTTCCACCCAGGCGTCAATGTCGGCATCGGCAAAGACCACACGCTGTTTGCGCTGGTTGACGGCTCGGTCTCGTTTTCCGTCAAGGGTGCGCTGAACAAGCACACCGTGAATGTGACCCCGGCCTAAGCTGATCACTTCGGCAAGTCACTTCGACTGAAACGAAGCCCCGACCTGTCGGGGCTTTTTTGTTTGTAAACTTGTTTTTCGCCTGACGCTCCTGTTTTAACCGCAGCACTCCATCATGAAATTTGTTGACGAAGCCTTTATTGACATTGCCGCTGGCGATGGCGGGAGTGGCTGCGTCTCCTTCAGCCACGAGAAGTACAAGGAGTTCGGCGGCCCCAATGGCGGCGACGGCGGGCGCGGCGGCCATGTGTACGCCGTGGCCGACATCAACCTGAACACGCTGGTGGACTTCCGGTTTTCGCGCCGCCATGAGGCCCGTAACGGCCAGCATGGCATGGGGTCAGACATGTTCGGCGCCAAGGGGGATGACATCATCCTCAAGATGCCGGTCGGTACCATCCTGACCGACGGCGAAACCGGGGAAGTACTTTACGAACTGCTGGTTCCGGGCGAACAGGTACTGATCGCCAAGGGCGGCGACGGCGGTTTCGGCAACCTGCGTTTCAAAAGCTCGACCAACCGCGCGCCGCGCAGCAAGACACCCGGCTGGCCCGGCGAGCGCAAAAGCCTCAAGCTGGAATTGAAGGTGCTGGCCGACGTCGGCCTGCTCGGCATGCCCAACGCTGGCAAATCCACCTTTATTTCGGCTGTTTCCAATGCCCGTCCACGTATCGCGGACTACCCCTTCACCACCCTGCACCCCAACCTCGGCGTGGTGCGCGTGGGCCCGGAGCAAAGTTTCGTGGTGGCGGATCTTCCCGGCCTGATCGAAGGCGCCTCCGAAGGCGCCGGACTGGGCCACCTGTTCCTCCGGCATCTGCAGCGCACCCGCCTGTTGCTCCACATTGTCGACATGGCGCCTTTTGACGAAGGCGTGGACCCGGTGGCGCAGGCCAAGGCGATTGTGGGCGAACTCAAAAAATACGACGAAGCCCTTTACGACAAACCACGCTGGCTCGTCCTCAACAAGCTCGACATGGTGGACAAGGACAAACGTGCAGCGCTCGTGAAGGACTTCGTCAAGCGCTTCAAGTTCAAGGGCCCCGTCTTCGAAATCTCGGCCCTGACGCGCGAGGGTTGCGAGCAGCTGGTCAAAACCATCTATCAGCATGTCAAGCAAGTCCAGAAAAGCGAACAGCCGGTGGAAGAGGTTGATCCGCGATTTGCCGAACTGCCGCCGGAATCCCCGTAACGGCTTTTCCCGCTGATTTCCGGGTAAACGCCGCCAGCGTTTGCTATATAAACGATAGCTGCTTGCGCCCGCCCTGATTGGGCTAGAGCCCTAAAATATACTTAAATGCAAGAACAAACCGGCTCCTTGGTCCTGCGCAACGCCAAACGCATCGTGGTAAAGGTTGGCTCCAGCCTGGTCACCAACGAAGGGCGCGGGCTGGATTCCGTGGCCATCGGCCAGTGGTGCGAGCAGCTGGCAGCCCTCGTGAAGGACGGCCGGGAGGTCATCATGGTCAGCAGTGGCGCCATCGCCGAGGGAATGAAACGCCTCGGCTGGGCAACCCGGCCCAAGGCCATCCACGAGCTGMAGGCGGCCGCCGCCGTAGGCCAGATGGGGCTTGTCCAGGTTTACGAAACCAAGCTGCGCGAAAACGGCATCGGCAGCGCCCAGGTCCTGCTGACGCACGCTGACCTGGCTGATCGCGAACGCTACATCAACGCCCGTTCCACCCTGCTCGCGCTGCTGCAGCTGGGCGTGGTGCCCGTCATCAACGAAAACGATACGGTCGTCAACGACGAGATCAAGTTCGGCGACAACGACACGCTGGGCGCGCTGGTCGCCAACCTGGTGGAAGCCGATGCGCTTGTCATCCTCACCGACCAGCGCGGCCTTTACACCGCCGATCCGCGCAAGGACCCGTCGGCGCAGTTTGTGCACGAAGCCAAGGCTGGCGACGCGGCACTGGAGGCCATGGCGGGTGGCGCCGGCTCCAGCATCGGCAAGGGCGGCATGATCACCAAAATTCTGGCGGCCAAGCGCGCTGCGGGCTCAGGCGCATCCACCGTCATCGCCTGGGGGCGTGAGCCCCAGGCCCTGGTCCGGCTCGCCCAGGGCGAGCCCATCGGCACGCTGCTGGTGGCGCAGACCCAGAAAATGCAGGCACGCAAGCAATGGATGGCGGATCACCTCCAAATGCGGGGCTCCGTCACTGTGGACGCGGGCGCCGCCGGCAAGGTGCGCGATGACGGAAAAAGCCTGCTGCCCATCGGCATGACGGCGGTTCAGGGCGAGTTCTCACGCGGGGATGTCATCGCCATCCGGGACCCTGGAGGCATTGAAATTGCGCGTGGCCTGGCCAATTACTCCAGCGCCGAAGCCCGCATGATTTGCCGCAAGGCATCGTCAGAGTTCGAAAAACTGCTGGGTTATACGGGTGAGCCCGAGATGGTTCACCGTACCAACCTGGTATTGACCCGCTAGGTTTGCCGGCGCCACGGCTTCGCAGCCGCAGGCCCCTTATTCCCGGGTCCTGAAATTCGGGTTCTTCAGCCGCGACACCAGCAGGTCTACCGTTTGCACAGGCGCCGCGCTGTCACAGGCGCCGGCCCTGGCAAAACGCAAAGGGTGCTTGGACGGCATGTTGCCGAACATCGACTTCCACTCCGGATTGCTGACGTTGGTCCATTTGCCGTCTGAATAACGGGCATAGGTCTTGAATTCACCGGTGCTGCAGCGTATGCCTTCGTACATCACGTTGCGCGCGCCGCTGGCATTGGAGGCCACGATCACGTAGCGCACGACGCTGTCCTTGCTCGAAATCTGGATGGTGGCGGGGTCTACACCGTACACCAGCTGCGAATTGAGCGACACCTCAAAAGTAATGAGTTTGGCAAGGTCAAATGCCGGCGGCGCCGACACGTTGTCTTCTTTCCACTCTTCGGGATCTTCCAGCGGGGCCGCAGCCCATGAGGTACAGCTGATCCCCAGCAAAAGCGCGGCGGCCCCAAGGGCGGGTTTGAAATTCATGGCTTGGTCGGTTGGATGTTCGCATCCAGGCTGGTCTGCGGATCGGGTTCAAAAGTGGCGCCGGGCGGCAATTCAAAAGACGCCCCCAGCCTCGTCAGTGGCGCGTGAAAGGACTCGCCTGCGTGCGGCAGGCCGCCTTCGCCGGCCTGGCCTGCATGGTCGCGCGCGTGGTGCAGCCCTCCGCGCAAATAACGGTTGCGGTGGTCCGGACGTTGCTCAAAACGCGTGTCCGCGCGCGGAACGAACCGCGACAGCTCGGTCAGGGCCATTTCGTACACGCCGCGCTTGAACTCGACCACCACATCCAGGGGGACCCAGTAATCGTTCCAGCGCCAGGCATCAAACTCCGGGTGGTCTGTTGCGCGCAGGTTCAGGTCCCAGTCGTGGCCGACCAGCTGCAGCAGGAACCAGATTTGTTTCTGGCCTTTGTAATGTCCGCGCGCATCGCGGCGGATGAACCGGTCAGGCACCTCATAGCGCAACCAGTCTCGGGTTCGGGCCAGCACGCTTACATGCTGCGGCAACAGCCCCACTTCTTCATGCAACTCGCGGTACATGGCCTGCTCGGGATTTTCGCCCCGGTCAATGCCACCCTGCGGAAACTGCCACGAGTGGGTACGGATACGTTTGCCCCAAAATACCTGACTTCTCTGGTTGAGCAAGATGATGCCGACGTTGGGCCTAAAGCCGTCCCGGTCAAGCATAATCAAACCTCAATTTTTTAAACTGAGTCCATTATGCACAGCGAAGGCCCCAGCGCCAAGCGCACGGCGGGCTGCAGCACCCCTTTCTCGTCACTTTCCCGTCCCTTTTTCGACTCTTTTTCGACTCTTTCCCATCCTTTTTTCCAACCCCGGAATCCCCGAAAACCGCCCATGAAAGCCTCCCAGTTCTTTATTTCCACCCTCAAGGAAGCGCCTGCCGACGCGGAAGTCGTCAGCCACCAGCTCATGATGCGGGCCGGCATGATCAAGAAACTGGGCGCCGGCGTGTACAACTACATGCCGATGGGGCTGCGCGTGATCCGCAAGGTCGAGGCCATCGTGCGCGAGGAAATGAACCGGGCCGGCGCCATCGAAATGACCATGCCGGTGATCCAGCCGGCCGAGCTCTGGCAGGAAACCGGCCGTTTTGAAAAAATGGGCCCTGAGCTGCTGCGCATCAAGGACCGCCACGGCCGCGACTTTGTCGTCCAGCCGACCAGCGAGGAAGTCGTCACCGACGTGATGCGCCAGGACATCAAGAGCTACAAGCAGCTGCCCAAAAACCTGTACCAGATCCAGACCAAGTTCCGCGACGAACGTCGCCCACGCTTCGGCCTGATGCGCGGACGCGAGTTCATCATGAAGGACGCCTACAGCTTTGACCGCGACCAGGCCAGCGCCAAGGCCAGCTACCAGGTCATGGCAGCGGCCTACCGCAAGATCTTTGACCGCTTTGGCCTCACCTACCGCGCCGTCGCGGCAGACAGCGGCGCCATCGGCGGCGACCTCAGCGAAGAGTTCCAGGTGATCGCCGCGACCGGTGAAGACGCCATCGTCTACTGCCCCGGCAGCGACTACGCCGCCAACATGGAAAAGGCCGAGGCGCTGGCACCCCAGGGCGCACGCAAGCCAGCTACCCAGGCGCTGACCAAAACCGCCACACCGGGCAAGGCCACCTGCGCGGACGTCGCAGAGCTGCTGGGCATCCCGCTCGCTTCCACCGTCAAGTCGCTGGTGCTGGCCACCGACCAGGCCGACGAAACGGGCAAGATCGTCAAGACGCAGGTCTGGCTGCTGCTGCTTCGCGGCGACCACGACATGAACGAAGTCAAGGTGGGCAAGGTGCCGGGCCTGGCGGACTTCCGCTTTGCCACCTTGCCGGAGATTGAAGACCATTTCGGCTGCAAGCCCGGCTACCTCGGCCCGCTCAATTTGAAGAAGCCTGTCAAGCTGGTGGTGGACCGCGAAGTCGCGGCCATGGCCGACTGGGTGTGCGGCGCCAACGAAGTGGACTACCACGTCACCGGCGTCAACTGGGGCCGCGACCTGCCCGAGCCCGAACTGGTGGCCGACATCCGCAACGTGGTCGCCGGCGACCCTTCGCCCGACGGCAAGGGCGCGCTGGTGATCGAGCGCGGCATCGAGGTCGGCCACGTGTTCTACCTCGGCACCAAATACAGCCAGGCCATGAACGCCACCTTCCTCGGTGAAAACGGCAAGCCCCAGTTCCTGGAAATGGGTTGTTACGGCATCGGCATCACGCGCCTGCCGGCCGCCGCCATTGAGCAGAACCACGACGAGCGCGGCATCATCTGGCCCGATGCGATTGCCCCCTTCACCGTGGTGCTGTGCCCCATCAGCCCCGACCGTTTTCCCGAGGTCGAGGCCGCCGCCAGCAAGCTTTACAACGAACTGCTCGCAGCCGGTGTAGACGTGATCCTGGACGACCGCGGTGAACGCCCCGGCGCCATGTTCGCCGACTGGGAACTCATTGGCGTGCCGCACCGCGTCACCATCGGCGACCGCGGCCTGAAAGACGGCCAGCTCGAATACCAGCACCGCCGCGATGCAGCTTCCAGCAAGATCGACGTTGCCGGCGCTTTTGCCTTCCTCAAGGGAAAGCTGGCGCTTTGACGCTTCCATGGTTTCTGTGCGCTCATTGACAATGTCCGCATCCGGCGCCTCCCCGCCCAAGCCGCAGGGGGTTTCCAGGCGCAGCTGCCTGCAGGCCCTGCCCATTGCCCTCAGCCCGTTGTTGCTGGCCGAACAGGCGCATGCCGGTGCGCAGGTCGAAGAGCCGCTGATCGACTCGGTGCGCACCGCGCTGAGCTCGGCGATTGCCAACCAGGCGCCGCCCGTGCCCGAGTTCAAGGACACCGAAAGCCGGCTGGCTTACCTGCGCTGGCTGGGCGCCATGAGCGAGCGGCTGAAAAAGAAAAAACCCGAGTGGCAAATCCGCAAGGAGTTTTTGCAGACCGTCTGGTATGAAAGCAAGCGCGCCGGGCTGGACGTGACACTGGTGCTGGGCCTGATCCAGGTGGAAAGCAACTTCCGCAAGTTCGCAGTGAGCGTCGTCGGCGCGCGCGGCTACATGCAGGTCATGCCTTTCTGGACGCGCGTGATCGGCGACGGTGACCCCTCCAAACTCTTTCACATGCAGACCAACCTGCGCTTTGGCTGCGTGATCCTGCGTCACTACCTGGACCGCGAACGCGGCGACCTCTTCATGGGCCTGGGCCGTTACAACGGATCGCGGGGCAAGTCGCCTTATCCGAACGCCGTGATGGGGGCCAGCAAGGCCTGGGAATATTAGGCACACCCCCGTTCAGGCTCACTTCGTGTAGCCTGCTCCCCCCTTGCAGGGGGCGGCGCCTGCGGCCTGGCAAAGCCAGTTCCGCGGCCCCAGCTTGATACAGCATGGCGCTATCAATTCAATAGCTACTCGTGCACGTCCCTATTGGGCTGAGGTCCGATTTAATGCCTGAAAACAGGGTTTTGACGATGTTTTACGGCCAATACAACGAGTCCTGAAGGCATTTTGGTCTCTAAAAGGGGATTTTTGGCCTCTTTTTACCCATGAATAGTGCCTCTAGCCCAATGCTGGCGGGCGCGAGCAGCTATAAATTTAATAGCGGCCGGCTGCCTTGCCAGCAGGGGCCGCGGATCTGGCTCTGCCAGTCCGCAGGCGCCGCCCCTGGAAGGGGGAAGGCGCTACACGCAGTGAGCGTTCGACGGGGTGAACTTAGTTTTCGGCTTTGCCGGCCTGGAGGCGCCGCCCCCTGCAAGGGGGGGAGCAGGCTACACGCAGTGAGCCTGAACGGGGGTGTTCTATTTTTCTGCGGCAAACCAGTCCAGCACGGGCACCGTGCCCGGCAGCACCGGCTGCACTGTCACCGGCAGGTTTTGCCATGCAAAGGACTGGCCTTCATGCATGTGCAGCTCGCCGGTCCAGTCGAAGACCTTGCAGAAGTTGAGGCGCACCAGGGCGTGCGGGTAGTCGACCATTTCTACTTTCCAGGGCTGGGCGGCGCCTATGGTGACGCCGATTTCCTCTTGCAGTTCGCGTCGCAGGGCCTGCTCGACGGTTTCACCGGCTTCGAGCTTGCCGCCGGGGAATTCCCAATAACCTTCGTAAACCTTGCCTGGCGGGCGTGAGGTGAGCAGGAAATCGCCGTTCGGGCGGATCAGTACGCCGACGGCCACGTCGACCACCTTGCGGTCCACACCGCCCTCGCGCGGGCGCTCGCCGTCGGCGACCAGCACGCTCATGTCGAATGGTCGGGGGCGTGGTCGCCGTCGGGCGACGCAGCAGCAGCCGCCGCGCCCGGCCGCTCATACGCCGCGATGGGCGCAGCCGCCACAGGCCGGCTGGCGCTGTCGCGGCCGGCGTAGTCGCGGGCGAACTGGTAGGCCACGCGGCCGCTGCGCGAGCCGCGCTCCAGCGCCCAGACCAGCGATGCCGGCCTGGCCGCCGCAATCGCGTCGGGGCCCACGCCGAAGGACGACAGCCACTGCGCGACGATGGTCAGGTATTCGTCCTGGGTGAAGGGGTAAAAACTGACCCACAGGCCAAAGCGCTCCGACAGCGAAATCTTTTCCTCGACCACCTCACCGGGATGCACCTCGCCATCGTCGCCGTGGGTGTAGGTGAGGTTTTCCGTCATGTATTCGGGCAGCAGGTGGCGCCGGTTGCTGGTCGCGTAGATCAGCACATTGGGCGTGGCCGCCGCCACAGAACCATCGAGGATGGACTTGAGCGCCTTGTAACCGGGCTCGCCTTCTTCAAAACTCAGGTCGTCGCAAAAGACAATGAATTTTTCGGGCAGCCCGGACACCACGTCGACGATGTCCGGCAGGTCGGTCAGGTCGGCCTTGTCGACCTCGATCAGCCGTAAGCCGCGCGCCGAATATTCATTGAGGCAGGCC
>NZ_JBFUBD010000107.1:0-8892 GCF_056405935.1 Polaromonas sp. P1_E3 | reverse complement strand
TGACCCGCGCCATGAAATCATCGGCATTGAAGTCAATGTCTTCATTCTTCGCATTGAGTTTGGCAGCCAGGTAGTAGCGCAACCATTCGGGGTTCATGCCCAGGCTCAGGTACTTGAGCGGGTCCAGGCCGGTGCCGCGGCTCTTGCTCATCTTCTCGCCGTTGTTCACGGTGAGAAAGCCGTGCACAAACACGTTGTCGGGCGTCTTGCGGCCGCTGAAGTGCAGCATGGCCGGCCAGAACAGGGTGTGGAAGGTGACGATGTCCTTGCCAATGAAGTGGTACTGCTCCAGGCCCGGCGCCGCCATGTAGGTGTCGTAGTTTTCGCCGCGCTTTTCGAGCAGGTTTTTCAGTGAGGCGAGGTAGCCGACAGGTGCGTCCAGCCAGACATAAAAGTACTTGCCCGGCGCGTCTGGTATCTCAATGCCGAAGTAGGGGGCATCCCGGCTGATGTCCCAGTCGCCCAGGCCTTCGCTTTGGGTGCCGTCAGGGTTGGTACGAATGCTGAACCACTCCTTGACCTTGTTGGCCACTTCGGGCTGCAGCTTGCCGTCCTGCGTCCACTTTTCCAGAAAGTCCACGCAGCGCTGGTCGGACAGCTTGAAGAAAAAATGCTCGGAGTTTTTGAGCACCGGTGTAGCGCCCGACAAGGCTGAATATGGGTTGATCAAATCCGTGGGCGCATACACCGCGCCGCAGTTTTCACAGTTGTCGCCGTACTGGTCCTTCGTGCCGCACTTGGGGCAGGTGCCCTTGATGTAGCGGTCTGGCAGGAACATGTTCTTTTCAGGGTCAAAGAACTGTTCAATCGTTTTGGTTTCGATCAGCCCTGCTTTTTTCAGATCCAGGTAGATCTGCCGTGCCAGTTCGTGGTTTTCCGGGCCGTCGGTCGAATGCCAGTTGTCAAAGCTGATGTGAAAGCCGTCCAGGTAGGGCTTGCGGCCTGCGGCGATGTCGGCCACAAACTGCTGCGGCGTCTTGCCGGCTTTTTCCGCCGCGATCATGATGGGCGCGCCATGGGCGTCGTCCGCACCCACGAAGTTCAYCGCATGGCCCTGCATGCGCTGAAACCGCACCCAGATGTCGGCCTGGATGTATTCCATGATGTGACCGATATGAAAATTGCCATTGGCGTAGGGCAGGGCGGTGGTGACAAACAGGCGGCGCTGGGACATAAGGGTGCTTTTTGGCTAGGGAGAGGTAACCCGCGATTTTAAGTCGCCCGGCCCGCAGCCTGCCCCGGCAAGCCCCCATGACCCCAGGGCCTGCCGTCACGGCGTTAGACTTGAAGCCAACCCCCTCGCTTCAGATTCACCGGAGAATTCCCCCATGTCCCTGGACCAACAGGCCGTCCTGAACGCCGTGCAAACCGTGCTGGACCCCAATACCGGCAAAGACTTCGTCAGCACCAAGGCCCTGAAAAACCTTCAGCTCAGCGGCGACGACGTGTCGTTTGATGTTGAACTCGGCTACCCCGCCAAAAGCCAGATCGCCGGCCTGCGTAAAAGCCTGATCGCTGCCGTCAAAGCAGTACCCGGCGTCGGGAATGTCTCCGTCAACGTCACTTTCAAGATCGCCAGCCACAGCGTGCAGCGCGGCGTGCAGCTGCTGCCCAATGTCAAGAACATCATCGCCGTGGCCTCCGGCAAGGGCGGTGTCGGCAAAAGCACTACCGCCGTCAACCTGGCCCTGGCCCTGGCGGCCGAGGGCGCCAGCGTTGGATTGCTCGATGCCGACATCTACGGCCCCAGCCAGCCCATGATGATGGGCATCGAAGGCCGGCCCGAAAGCGTCGACGGCAAGAACATGGAGCCCATGGAGAACTACGGTATCCAGGTCATGTCCATCGGTTTCCTGGTCGCGCAGGACGAAGCCATGATCTGGCGCGGCCCCATGGCCACCCAGGCGCTGGAGCAGCTGCTGCGCCAGACCAACTGGAAAGACCTGGACTATTTGATCGTCGACATGCCGCCCGGCACCGGCGACATTCAGCTCACGCTGTCGCAGCGCGTGCCCATGACGGGCGCCGTCATCGTCACCACGCCGCAGGACATCGCGCTGCTCGACGCCAAAAAAGGCATCAAGATGTTCGAGAAAGTCGGCGTGCCCATCCTCGGTATTGTCGAAAACATGGCGGTGCACATCTGCAGCAACTGCGGCCATGCCGAGCACATCTTCGGCGAAGGCGGTGGCAAGAAAATGGCGGCCGACTACAAGATGGACTACCTGGGCGCACTGCCGCTGGATATGCAGATCCGCCTGCAAGCCGACAACGGCCGACCCACAGTTGTCGCCGATCCTGACGGCGAAGTCGCCGGCATCTACAAGGCCGTGGCGCGCAAGATGGCCGTCACCGTCGCTGCCAAGGCTAAGGACTTCTCCGCCAAGTTCCCGACCATCACGATCTCCAAGAACACGTAAGGCGTTCTTGCCATGAACCTGCTGGCCTCCCTGCGTTACCTGGCCGCGCTTGACGAGCACAAGCACTTCGGCCGCGCGGCGCAGGCCTGCAACATCACCCAGCCGGCCTTGTCCAACGCCTTGCGCGCGCTGGAAGACGAGTTCGGTGCCGCCATCGTGGTCCGCGGGCGCGCGTTTGTTGGCTTCACCGAGGAAGGTGAACGCGTCCTCGCCAGCGCCCGGCGCATGTTGCATGAGCGAGAGATCCTCAAGCAGCAGCTCGATAGCTCAATAGACAGCCCGCGCGGGCATTTGACCATTGGCGTGGTACCCACGGCGGTCTCCATCGCCGCGCGTTTTGCGGCCATGCTGCATGCGCGCCACCCGGGCATCACACCGGTGGTGCTGTCGCTCAATTCGCACGACATCGAGACCCGGCTGGAAAACCTGTCGCTGGACATGGCGCTGGGCTACACCGAACGCCTCAGCGCGCGCAACACGCGGCTGACGACATTACCGCAGTACACCGAGCGCTACTTTCTCGTGCGCCGCGCCGCCAAACCCAGCCCGGACAGCTTGCGCTTCGGCCCACCCATGACCTGGGCTGACGCCGCCAAGCTGCCGTTGTGCCTGCTGACACCCGACATGCACAGCCGCACACGGGTCGATGCCGCGTTTGCCGCTGCGGGCGTTACGGTCCAGCCGGTGATGGAAACCAACTCCATGCTGACGCTCGCCCTGACTGTTGTCGTCGGCGAGGTATCCAGCGTGCTGGCGGGTGCGCTGGTGTGTGCCGTGCAGGGTTACCGCGAACTCGAAGCGCTGCCCCTGACGCCGGATGTGGAAACCCCTGTCGGTTTCATGATGCAGGCCAGCGACCGGCCCTCCCGCACGCTGGAAGCCGCCATGTCCCTGGCCGCCGAGCCCGCCTGGCTGCGCCATGCGGCCGACTACAGTGCGCATCCCGAGAGCATGGGAGTCAAGTCCACCTAGGCAACGGTTTGCATACATTCAATCCTTGAATGGGGCAGTGTCCCGATTCAATTGGACGTGACCCCATCGCTTGCACATACTTTGTGCATAGACAGAGATAGGGGTCCCACACGATGAATGAAGTTGCAAGCCAGGCCGTCGAACGCGTCATTGCGTCGGCCAAGCACATGCCCGGCGCCTTGATGCCGATACTGCACGGCATTCAGGACGCGCTCGGCTACATCCCGCCAGAGGCGGTTCCGCCCATCGCCGAAGCTTTGAATCTGTCGCGCGCCGAGGTTCACGGCGTGGTGACGTATTACCACTACTTCCGCTCCGAGCCGCCAGGCCGGCACGTGGTGCAGATTTGCCGTGCCGAGAGCTGCAAAGCCATGGGCTCCGACGCCCTGTGGTCGCATGCCTGTTCCCACTTGGGCAGCGACGGTCACGGCCCCACCAAAGACGGCGCTTTCACGGTCGAGCCGGTTTACTGCCTGGGCCTGTGCGCACAGTCCCCCGCGATGACGCTGGACGACAAGGTCCACGCCCGCGTCGGCATTGAAAAATTCGACCGTCTGGTGGCGCAAGCCGGGAGCGCCGCATGAGCATCAAAATTTATGTGCCCCGCGACTCTGCGGCATTGGCGGCCGGCGCCGGTGAGGTGGCGGCGGCCATCACCGCCGAGGCAGCAAAGCGCGGTATCGGCATTGAGCTGGTTCGTAATGGCTCCCGCGGCCTGTTCTGGCTGGAGCCCATGGTCGAGGTGCAAACCGGTGCAGGCCGCATCGCCTACGGGCCGGTAGAAGCTGAAGACGTGGCCGGCCTTTTTGATGCCGGCTTTCAGTTGGGTGGCGTCCACGTACTGCAGTTGGGCCTGACCGAAGAGATTCCGTACCTGAAAAGGCAGGAGCGCCTGACCTTTGCGCGCATGGGTGTGACCGACCCGCTGTCGCTGGCGGACTACCGGTCGCATGAGGGCTATGCCGGCCTGCAACGTGCCCTGACCCTTCCGGCCACAGAGATCGTGCAGCAGGTGCTGGACGCCGGCCTGCGCGGGCGCGGCGGCGCGGCATTCCCCGCCGGCATCAAATGGAAAACCGTGGCGGGCCTCAAAGCCAGCCAGAAATATGTGGTCTGCAATGCCGACGAGGGCGATTCCGGCACCTACTCCGACCGCATGACCATGGAGGGCGATCCTTTCATGCTGATCGAAGGCATGACGATTGCTGCGGTTGCCAGTGGCGCCACGCAGGGCTATGTCTACATCCGCTCTGAATACCCCCACGCGGTGGCGACCATGCGTAAGGCCATCGAGGTGGCTGAAGCGGCTGGCTTTCTGGGCGACAACATCCTCAGCTCGGGCCATAGCTTTCACTTGCATGTGCGCAAGGCCGCGGGCGCGTATGTGTGCGGCGAAGAAACCGCCATGCTTGAAAGCATCGAAGGCAAACGCGGCATCGTGCGCGCCAAGCCGCCCATCCCCGCCATCCAGGGCCTGTTCGGTAAACCGAGCGTGATCAACAACGTCATCACCTTTGCTTCGGTGCCCATCATCCTGTCGCGCGGCGCCACGTTTTACAAAGACTATGGCGTGGGCCGCTCCAGGGGAACCCTGCCCATCCAGCTGGCCGGCAATATCAGGTTCGGCGGGCTGGTGGAAAAAGCCTTTGGCGTGACTTTGCGCGAGCTGATGTACGACTACGGTGGTGGCTCGGCCTCGGGCCGGCCTATCAAGGCCGTGCAGGTGGGCGGCCCGCTGGGCGCCTATGTGCCTGAATCCCAGTGGGACACGCCGCTCGACTACGAAGCCTATGCGGCCGTGGGGGCGGTGGTGGGCCACGGCGGCATCGTGGTGCATGACGACACGGCCGACATGGCCAGCCTGGCGCGCTACGCGATGGAGTTTTGTGCGATCGAGTCCTGCGGCAAGTGCACACCCTGCCGCATCGGCTCCACCCGTGGTGTGGAAGTCATCGACCGCATCGCCAACGGCCCGGGCGAACAGCGCCCGCAACAGATCAAGCTGCTGCGCGACCTCTGCGACACCATGGTGCACGGCTCGCTGTGCGCCATGGGCGGCATGACGCCTTTCCCGGTGCTCTCTGCACTCGACCATTACCCGCAGGACTTCGGCATGACTGTGCCGGATCGCAAGGCCGCGTAATCCACCAGCACCCGGCAGCACCCCAACAAGACGCACAGGAGACCCCCATGCTCGAACACCTCAAAGAAACCGACTACGGCACCCCCAAACGCGAGTCAACGCAGGAAGTCACGCTGGAGATCGACGGCGAAAGCGTCACGGTCCCCGCAGGCACCTCGCTCATGCGCGCGGCGGTAGACGCGGGCATCCAGGTGCCCAAGCTGTGCGCCACCGACAGCCTGGAGCCTTTCGGCTCCTGTCGCCTGTGCATGGTGGAAATTGACGGGCGCAAGGGCTTCCCCGCATCGTGCACCACACCGGCCGAAGCCGGCATGAAGGTGCGCACCCAGTCGCCCCGCCTGCAGGAACTGCGCAAAGGCGTGATGGAGCTCTACATCTCCGACCATCCGCTGGACTGCCTGACCTGCTCGGCCAACGGCAACTGCGAGCTGCAGGACATGGCCGGCGTGACCGGGCTGCGCGAAGTGCGCTACGGCATGGAAGGCGCCAACCATTTCCGCAATGAAAGCAAGCCGGCGATCGACAACTCCAACCCCTATTTCAGCTACGACGCGTCGAAGTGCATCGTGTGCAACCGCTGCGTGCGCGCCTGCGAAGAAACCCAAGGTACGTTTGCACTGACCATCAGCGGCCGCGGCTTCGAGTCGCGCGTGTCGCCGGGGCAAGACCAGCCCTTCATGGAATCCGAATGCGTGAGCTGCGGCGCTTGCGTCGAGGCCTGTCCGACTGCCACGCTGCAGGAAAAAACCGTGATCATGCTGGGCCAACCCGAGCACAACAAGATCACCACCTGCGCCTATTGCGGCGTGGGCTGCGCCTTCAAGGCCGAGATGAAGGGCAACGAAGTGGTGCGCATGGTGCCTTGGAAAGACGGCAAGGCCAACGAAGGCCATGCCTGCGTGAAGGGCCGCTTTGCCTGGGGCTATGCCACCCACAAGGACCGCATCACCAAGCCCATGATCCGCAAGAACATCAGCGACCCCTGGCAGGAAGTCAGCTGGGACGAAGCCATCAACTACGCCGCCAGCGAGTTCCGCCGCATCCAGGCCAAACATGGCAAGGATTCGATTGGCGGCATCACCTCGTCGCGCTGCACCAACGAAGAAACCTACCTGGTGCAAAAGCTGGTGCGCGCCGCGTTCGGCAACAACAACGTCGACACCTGCGCCCGCGTCTGCCATTCGCCCACCGGTTACGGCCTGAGCCAGACCTACGGCACATCGGCCGGCACGCAGACCTTCAAATCGGTGGAGAAAGCCGACGTGATCCTGATCATCGGCGCGAACCCGACCGACGGCCACCCGGTGTTTGCCTCGCGCATGAAAAAGCGCCTGCGTGAAGGCGCCCGCCTGATCGTGGTCGACCCGCGCCAGATCGACATCGTGCGCTCGCCGCACGTGGAGGCCGAATTCCATTTGCAGCTGCGCCCCGGCACCAACGTGGCCATGATCTCGTCGCTAGCCCATGTAGTGGTGACAGAAGGCTTGCTGGCCGACGACTACATCGCCGAGCGCTGCGATGAAAAATCCTTCCGCGAATGGCGCGAGTTCGTCGCACGCCCAGACAATTCGCCCGAAGCCATGGAGGCGGTCACCGGCGTGCCGGCGGCGGATGTTCGCGCCGCGGCCCGCCTTTACGCCACCGGCGGCAATGCCGCCATTTACTACGGCCTGGGCGTGACAGAACACGCACAGGGCTCGACCATGGTCATGGGCATTGCCAACCTGGCCATGGCCACCGGCAATGTGGGCCGCGAAGGTGTGGGCGTGAACCCGCTGCGTGGGCAAAACAATGTGCAGGGCGCCTGCGACATGGGCTCCTTCCCGCACGAACTGCCGGGCTACCGCCATGTGTCCGACAGCACGGTGCGCGCCGAGTTCGAAACGGCCTGGGGCGTGACGCTCAATGAAGAGCCCGGCCTGCGCATCCCCAACATGTTTGATGCCGCCGTGGCCGGCAGCTTCCTGGGCCTGTATTGCCAGGGCGAAGACATTGTGCAGTCCGACCCCGACACCCAGCACGTGGCCAAGGCTCTGACATCGATGGAATGCATCGTGGTGCAGGACATCTTCCTGAACGAAACCGCCAAGTACGCGCATGTGTTCCTGCCGGGTTCCTCTTTTCTGGAAAAGGACGGCACCTTCACCAATGCCGAGCGCCGCATCTCGCGCGTGCGCAAGGTCATGCCGCCCAAGGCAGGCCTGGCCGACTGGGAAGTCACCGTCAAGCTGTCCAATGCGCTGGGCTATCCGATGAACTATGTCCATCCGCGCGACATCATGGCCGAGATAGCGGCGCTGACGCCGACCTTCCGGGGTGTGACCTTCGCCAAGATCGAGAAGCATGGCAGCGTGCAGTGGCCTTGCAACGAAGACACGGCGGAGCTTGGCACCGAGTTCATGCACAAGGATGGTTTTGTGCGCGGCAAGGGCCGATTCATCATCACGCAATACGTCGCGACCGACGAAAAAGTCACCCGCAAATTTCCGCTGCTGCTGACCACCGGCCGTATCCTGTCGCAGTACAACGTCGGCGCGCAGACGCGCCGCACCGACAACAACCAGTGGCACAGCGAAGACCGGCTGGAGATCCATCCGCACGACGCCGAAGACCGCGGCATCAAGCCCGACGACTGGGTGGGCATTGAAAGCCGCGCCGGCCAGACCGTGCTGCGCGCGGTGGTCACCGAGCGCATGCAACCGGGCGTGGTCTACACCACCTTCCACTTTCCGGAATCGGGGGCCAACGTCATCACGACGGACAGTTCCGACTGGGCCACCAACTGCCCGGAATACAAGGTCACGGCGGTGCAGGTGATGCCGGTGGCACAGCCCTCGGAATGGCAAAAGTCCTACTCGCGCTTCAACAAGCAGCAACTGCAGTTGCTGGATGCGGCGTCACAACCGGCAGGCAGCTCTCCAGCGGAGGCAGCGCATGCAGGTGGTTGAGGGTTGCCGTGAAGCCCCTGTGACGGGGGTGCGGGCGCATCGCGCGTTCGACCGCTCGGACTGGGTGGCTGAAGAAGTGCCTGTTGCGCTGGAATACAACGGCATATCGCACGCCGTGATGCTGGCCAGTCCGTCTGACCTGGAGGACTTTGCCTTTGGCTTTTCCGTGACCGAGGGCATCGTGGACGACTACGCCCAGATTCACGACATTGAACAGACCAGCAGTGAGGAGGGGGAGACGCTGCACCTGACCATCGCGGCATCGTGCTTTACACGCCTGAAAGACCGCCGCCGCAGCATGACGGGCCGCACCGGCTGCGGCCTGTGCGGCACTGAAAGCCTGGCACACGCCGTCCGCCTGCCGCCGCGCCTGCATGGCGGCGCGGAGTTTGAAGCAGGCGTCATCACC
>NZ_JBFUBD010000106.1:0-8916 GCF_056405935.1 Polaromonas sp. P1_E3 | reverse complement strand
AGCAAATGGTGCTCCTCCGTGCTGAGCCGGTCCCAGGCCTCGGCTTGGGTCAGCAGCAACCTGAGCACGCGGTCTTCACGGCTGGCGGGCAGGATGCGGCCGGCCACGCGGCGTGGAGCCCGGGAGCCAGTGGAGCGGTCGCCGAAGCTGCTTCCCCGCGATGGCGTAGGCAGATAGCTGCCAGAAGGTTCGGACGAGGCGTAGTCCGGCTCCTCACGAAAATCCGGCGGGTAGTCCGAAGAGCCCTGCATGTCGTGGAACGTACCCGGCGTTGAAGATGAATCCGACCTCTGGCCCTTGCTGGATGAGCGCGAGCTGCTATTATTTTTATAGCTGCCCTTGCTGGATGCGGGTTGCCAAAGCTGCAGCAGCTCGCGGCCGTCAATGAGGACCCTGTCGGCAATTTCCGCCAGCAACTGACGCTTCAATGCGCCATCGGGCAAAAGGCTCCAGAGGGGGCGGGCATTGCTGGCCATGTGCGCGCGCCCCTCGGCTGTGTCCAGGTCGCAGCCCTCTGCGGCGGCCTCGAGCATGAACCGGCTGAGCGGCACCGCCTTGCTGACATAGGCCGCAAAGCCTTCCTGGCCGTGTTCGCGGATGTAGCTGTCGGGGTCGTGTTCGGCCGGCAGGAACAAAAACTTGACGGTGCGCACATCGGTGGCAAATGGCAGCGCGGCGTCCAGCGCCTTGCGGGCAGCCCTGCGGCCGGCGCTGTCACCGTCGAAGCTGAAGACGACCGAATCGGTGAAGCGAAACAGCTTTTGTACATGGTCGGCCGTGCAGGCGGTGCCCAGGGTGGCCACCGCATTGGCAAAGCCCAGCTGGGCCAGTGCCACCACGTCCATATAGCCTTCAGTGACGAGGGCATAGCCATGTTCGCGTAGCGCGGTGCGGGCTTCAAACAGGCCATAAAGTTCCCGTCCTTTGCTGAAGACCGGCGTCTCGGGAGAGTTCAGGTATTTGGGCTTTTCGTCGCTGAGCACACGGCCGCCAAAGCCGATGCATTCGCCCTTGACGTTGCGGATGGGAAACATGACCCGGTCGCGAAAGCGGTCATAGCGCTTGGCTTCCCCGGCGGCGTTCTCGTCGCCAGGCTCACCGGTGATCACCAGGCCGCTTTCGACCAGCAGTGGGTCGTTGTAGTCCGGAAAGACGCTGGCCAGGCTGCGCCAGCCTTCAGGCGCATAGCCCAGGCCAAAGGTTTTGGCGACTTCACCCGAAACGCCGCGGCCCTTGAAGTACTCGATGGCGCGTTCGGAGTTGCGCAGGGCCTTGATGTACGCTGCGCCCGCCTTCTCAAGCACGCTGGTGAGCGTGGCCTGCTGCTCGCGCATCTGGGCCGCCTTTGCCCGGTCTTGCGGCGAGACGTCGTCTTCAGGCACCTGCAGACCGTATTGCTGGGCCAGGTCTTTGACGGCTTCCACAAAGGTCATGCCGCCGTGTTCCATCAAGAAGCTGATGGCGTTGCCGTTTTTGCCGCAACCAAAGCAGTGATAGAACTGCTTGGAGGGGCTGACACTGAAGGAGGGAGATTTTTCGCCGTGGAAGGGGCACAGCCCCATGAAGTTGGCGCCGCCCTTTTTGAGCTGTACGTAGCGGCCCACGATGTCCACCACGTCCGCGCGCGCGAGCAACTCCTGGATGAATGTTTGGGGTATGGCCATGGGGTGGAAAGAAGGGGGGTCAATTTAGCACACGGCCCTCCGGCCAGGCTGGGCGGGCGGCTGTCGCCCTGAAGGGAAATGGGTAAGGGCTGACACGCAATCGCGCGATCTGGCGGCAACCCGGCCACCCGGCAGGGGACATGATGGGATTTTCACCTGTAGCCCCGGAGTTGGGGCTTCCCCATGACGCTTGCCCCCAACCTTGCCTRTGTCTTCAGCCATCCCGGCGCCTTCACCCTGAGGGTGCTCAAGGGTTTCCGTGCCAATCAGGGCTTGTTGCTGGCAGGGGCCGTGGCTTACTACGCGCTTTTGTCCATTGTTCCCCTGCTGATCCTGATAGCGATCGCGCTGTCGCATGTGATTGACCAAGGCGCGCTGCTGCAGGCGCTGGGGCGCTACATTGGGTGGCTCGCGCCGGGCCAGGGCAGTTTCATCACGTCGGAACTGTCCAACTTCCTGGCACACCGCGAAGTGATGGGCTGGGTGTTGCTGGCCACCATGCTGTTTTTCAGCTCCCTGGCCTTTACCGTGCTGGAAAACGCCATGTCGGTGATTTTTTTGCACCGTGTGGCGATTCGCCGGCGTCACTTGCTGGTGTCTGCTGTTTTGCCTTATTGCTACATCGTCTCCGTGGGCCTGGGCTTGCTGCTGGTAACGCTGGTCTCCGGCAGCCTGCAGGTGCTCGGTGAAAAAAGCGTGGACTTTTTGGGCCTGCAATGGTCGCTCAGCGGGTTTTCGGGCGTGCTGCTATACCTGCTGGGCCTGGCGGGCGAGGTACTGCTGCTGACCTCGCTTTACATGGTGATGCCGGTGGGCCGGCTGCAATGGCGGCACGCGCTGCTGGGCGGCGTCACGGCCGCGCTGCTCTGGGAGCTGACGCGCCACCTTCTGGTGTGGTACTTCTCCACACTGTCGCAGGTAGGCCTGGTGTATGGGTCCCTCACCACGTCCATCCTGGTGCTGTTGAGTCTTGAAGTGGCCGCGACCTTGCTGCTGCTGGGTGCGCAGGTGATTTCGGAGTACGAGCGGCTGGGCACCGCCGGGAAGGACCTGCCGGCCAAGCCCATGCGGCTGGGCTAGTGCATGGGGCGGATCAGTCGCCCAGTACCAGGCCTTCGCGCCGCGGGTCTGCACCGCCGAAGAAGCCGCCGGGCGTTTTCTGGATGGCCTGCAGGCCGCTGGTCATGGTTTGCTCGCGCACTTCGGCGCCCCGGTTTCGCAAGGCCTCCACCGTGGCGGGTGAAAAGCGTTTTTCTTCCAGGATGCTGGGGCCATTGAGTGATGCGAAGTTAGGCAGGTCGATGGCCTGCTGGGCATTGAGGCCCCAGTTCAGGGTGCCATACAGCATCTTGGCTGTGAAATGAATGATGAGTGCGCCGCCGGGGCTGCCGCCGCTCATGACGAGCTGGCCCGAAGCCTTGTCAAACACCAGCGTGGGCGCCATCGACGAGCGCGGGCGTTTGCCGGGCTGCACGCGATTGGCCACCGGCTTCCCATCGGCATCGGCCGGGGCAAAACTGAAATCTGTCAGTTCGTTGTTCAGCAAAAAGCCGCCGGCCTTGCCGGTGCCGCCATCGGTCATCAGGCGTGAGCCGAACTGGTCCTCAATCGTCGTGGTCATGGCGATGGCGTTGCCATAGCTGTCGATGATGCTGATGTGCGAGGTTCCGTACTCGGGTTGATCTGGCATGGGCGCATAAGCAGTTTTGACGGCGCCCGGAACGCCCGGTTTGGCTGTCTTCATGCTGGGACCGGTGGGCTGGATCAGCCTGGCGCGCTCGCTCAGGTAGGCGGGGGCCAACAAGCTCATCCAGCTGCCACCCGGCGGCTGCACGAAGTCAGGATCACCCAGGTATTGCGCCCGGTCGGCGAACGCCAGGCGCGAGGCCTCGGTGTAGAGGTGCAGCCAGTCCGCCGAGGGCGCAGGCGACACTGTGCCGGGAACGCCACCGGTGCCGGTGACCAGCCCCAGCGTGGCCGCAGGCGTGTTGTTCAGGATGCCGAGAATTTGCCCGACCGCAATCGCACCCGAACTGGGCGGTGGCATGCCGCAGAGACGATAGGCCTTGCCGGCCGCGTTGTAGTCAGAGCAGATCGGGTCGCGCTTTTTGGGCTGGTAGCCGGCGAGGTCCGTCATGGCCAGCTTGCCGGGGTTGGTGGCGTGGCTTTGTACTTTTGCGACGATGGCCTCTGCGACCTTGCCCTCGAGCAGTGCACTGGAGCCCTTGGCGGCGATCTGACGCAGCACATCGGCCAGCGCCGGGTTGCGCAGCACAGAGCCGACATCAACCGGGCTGCCGTCGGCCTTGTAGAAATAGGCTGCGGCGGTGGCGTCTTTCTTCAGATGCACTTCGCCTTTGAGCAAGGTGTTGAGCCGCGGGCTGACTTTGAAACCGTTCTCGGCGAGCTGGATGGCCGGCACAAAGAGCTGGGCCCAGGGCAGGCGGCCGTACTGCTTGTGTGCCATTTCCAGCATGCGCACGGTCCCGGGCGTACCGACGGAGCGGCCGCCGACCACGCCGTCGTAAAACGCCAGGGGCTTGCCGTCGGCACCGATGAACAGTTTTTCATCTGCTGCGGCCGGCGCGGTTTCCCGACCATCGAAGGCCTCCACCTGGTTGCCGCTGGCATGCAGCATGAATGCACCACCACCTATGCCGCTCGATTGCGGCTCTACCAGCGTGAGCACCATCTGCACCGCAATTGCCGCGTCGATGGCGGAACCACCGGCCTTCAGCACCTGGTAACCCGCATCGGTGGCCAGCGGGTTGGCGGCGGCCACAGCGAATTTTTTGGTGGCCCAGCCGGGTTTTTCGGTATAGCCCGAGGTGCCTTCAGGCTGTTGGGGCGCGCTGCGGATAACCTGCGGTGGTGATGCGCAACCAGCTGCCAGCAGGGCCGCGGTGGCAAAAAGCTGGAAAGAGAGAAGCTTGCGTGCAGTACTGGGAATCATGGCTGCTCCGTTGGTAGTGGTGCCATGTTAAATCCAGACCTGTACAGGCACGGCACTGGAATGCGCGCGGCGGTGGCTGATTTGTAAGTAGCGGAAAAGAAAAGCCGATTCGACTGGTTTATCAGTGAAATCGGCCTCCAGCCCTTGGAGGACGGGCGCAAGCAGCTATCAATTAGATAGCGTACTACCCGTGTGCCCCGTTATCGCGGCGCGAGGCGGATCGCGCCGTCCAGGCGGATCACCTCGCCATTGAGCATGTCGTTTTCAATGATGTGTTTTGCCAGGCGGGCATAGTCCTGCGGTGTGCCCAGGCGCGAAGGGAAGGGCACGCCCGCGGCCAGCGAGTCCTGCACTTCCTGCGGCATGCCAAAGAGCATGGGCGTGCCAAAGATGCCGGGCGCGATGGTCATGTTGCGGATGCCGTTGCGCGCCAGGTCGCGGGCAATAGGCAGGGTCATGCCGACAATGCCGCCCTTGGACGCGCTGTACGCGGCCTGGCCGATCTGGCCGTCATAGGCTGCCACGGAGGCAGTGGAAATCAGAACGCCGCGTTCGCCCGTGGCTTCGGGCTCGTTCTTGCACATGGCGTCGGCCGCCAGGCGGATCATGTTGAAGCTGCCGATCAGGTTGACGGTGATGGTCTTGCTGAAGGCGCCCAGGCTGTGTGCACCGTTCTTGCCCACGGTTTTTTCGGCGGGCGCAATGCCGGCGCAGTTGACCAAGCCCATCAGCTTGCCCATCGCAACTGCCTTGGCCACCACGGCCTTGCCATCGGCTTCCTGGCTCACGTCGCACTTGACGAAGGCGGCTTTGTCTGCGCCCAGTTCTTTGGCGATGGCTTCGCCCTTGTCGGCCTGCATGTCGGCGATGACAACCTTGGCGCCGTTGGCCACCAGCATGCGTGCTGTGCCTTCACCCAAGCCCGAAGCGCCGCCGGTGACGATAAATACTTTGCCTGCGATTTCCATGGTGGTTCCTTGAATGAAAGATGAAGAGAATTGGAATGGCTTGCGTGCACGCCTGTCCTTGCTGGGTATGACGTTAACGTAAACGTCAATTATGGCGCATGAGTGGGTCCTTGAAGCATGCCCCCATGCTCCTTCACTTCGTGTGGTCGCTGCCCCCCCGAGGGGCGTCTTCATCTAGGGACGGCCCGGCGATGAAAAAAGCCCGGCGCCTTTCGGCGGCCGGGCTTTTCGCAAAAGTGGGGCGCTGGCTTATTTGTAGCCGACGCGATCCAGCATCTGCTGCACCTTGAGCTGGTTGTTGCCCACTGCGCTGATGGGGATGGTTTCAGACTTGAAGTTGCCGTTGCCCGAAGGGGACATGGCCTTGAGTGCAGGGTTGCTCACGCCCAGGCCCGGCACGGCGGCCCACTCGTTGTTGCCGTTGGCAAAGTACTCTTGCGCACTCGGGCTGGCCAGGTATTCCATGAACTTGACGGCGTTGGCCGTGTTCTTGGCATTTTTGGCGACGGCGGCGCCGGCGATGTTCACATGCGTGCCCCAGCTGTCCTGGTTGGGGAAGACCACGCCCACGCGGTCGGCCACGACTTTGTCTTCAGGCGCGTTGGAACGCATGATGCGCGCCAGGTAGTAGGTGTTGGTCAGTGCAATGCCGCATTCACCGCTGGCAACGGCCTTGATCTGGTCGCTGTCGCCGCCCTTGGGGTCGCGGGCCATGTTGGTCACCAGACCCTTGAGCCATTGTTCGGCTTTGGCTTCCCCCATGTGCTCAGTCACGGCGCCGAAGAGGGAGAGGTTGTACGGGTGGGCGCCCGAGYGGGTGCACAGCAGCCCCTTGTTCTTCGGGTCGGCGAGTTCTTCGTAGGTGTCCACATCGGCTTTTTTGACCTTGAGCTTGTCGAATACGACGACTCGGGCGCGGGTGGAGAAACCAAACCAGGTCGTGCCTTCGGCGGTTTCCTTGGCGCGCAGCTTGGCCGGGATGGCCGCTTCGAGGGCGGGCGACTTGATGGGCTTGAAGAGACCGTCGATATCGCCCTTGTGCAGGCGGGCGGCGTCGACCAGCAAAATCACGTCGGCAGGGGAGGCCGCGCCTTCAGCTTTCAGGCGGGCCAGAATACCGGCGTCGTCCGCGTCAACCCGGTTGACCTTTATGCCGGTTGCCTTGGTGAAATCGCTGTAGAGCTTCTCATCGGTCTGGTAATGGCGGGCAGAATACAAGTTGACCACCTGTTCCTGGGCAGACGCCAGGCCTGCCAGCAACAACAGCGACGAGAGAATCACTTTTTTGTACATAACTTTCCACTTCCTTACTGGTATTTTTAAAGCCCGGCCATGATAAAGCAAATAAGAATCATTCTTGGTAGTCTCCCTACGTTGCGCAAGCCTTCAACAGGGACGGCCTGGCTGGCCGGGGTCTGCCTGGCCGCGGGTTTGTCTTTGCTTGCCGGCTGCACCACATCCCCGTCCGGCCCGACCGCGCCGGTAACGCCGCTGCCGGTAGAGGCTGGCAGGAAGCCACCGCGCATCGGCCTGGCGCTGGGCGGTGGCGCGGCGCGCGGCTTTGCCCATGTGGGCGTGATCGCCGTGCTGGAGGAGGCGGGGCTCAAGCCGCAGCTGGTGGTGGGCACCTCGGCCGGCAGCCTCGTGGCGGCGCTGTATGCCAGCGGCAAGACGAGCGCGCAGCTGCAGCAGACCGCGCTGAACATGGAAGAGGTCGCCATCACCGACTGGATGCTGCCCATCATCGGCCGCGGCATGTTCCGCGGTGACGCGCTGGCCCGCTATGTCAACGACCTTGTGGCCAATCGGCTCATGGAAAACATGGCCATTCCGCTGGGCATCGTTGCCACCGACCTCAACAGCGGTCAGGCCGTGTTGTTCCAGCGCGGCGATACCGGCACAGCGGTGCGCGCCTCCAGCGCGGTGCCGGCAGTGTTCGTACCCGTCAAGATCAACGGCCGTGAGTACGTGGATGGCGGGCTGGTCTCGCCGGTGCCCGTTCGCTATGCCCGCCAGATGGGCGCCGACGTGGTGATTGCGGTCGATATCTCCAGCCCGCCCGAAGCCAACCTTGCCGGCGACACGTTGCAAATCCTGCTGCAGACTTTTGCCATCATGGGCAAAAGCATCAACCAGTACGAGCTCAAGGACGCCGACGTCGTGGTCCGTCCGTCGCTTACCGGCCTGAAAAGCGCCGACTTCTCCGCACGGCAGCGCGCCATCGACTCAGGCCGTGCCGCCATGCTGGCCGCGCTGCCCCAGCTGAAGGCCAAACTGGCCGCGGCAGGTGTGGCTATGGCAAAGTAAATGCTATTGTTTTGATAGCTGCTGGCGCCCGTCCGTGTTGGTTGAAACGCATAAATGGCTTAAATCTGGATACGCCAGGCAAAAAAAAGCCCAATCTTGCGATTGGGCTTAACTGGATCCGTGAAAATGAATTTCGAATGGATCCGAGGAGACAAGCGGTCTGGAATCGTGCTGTGACGCAAGGTTCCGGGATCAGGCTCCGGTCGTTCCCGCCGAAAGTGCGGGAACAATGAATAACAATTAACGCTTCTTGGAAGCGGTTTTCGTGGCGCTCACTGCGGATGCAGCCACGGTGTTGAAGTTGGCTTCAGCCATTTCGCTGGCTTGCTTGACAGCCTTTTGYATGGACTCGAATGCGTTGTTCGCGGCAGCGACAGCACTCTTCATCACGGCAACAGCGGTTTCGGAACCGGCGGGTGCGTTTTTGGCGGCGTTGTCGACCAGGCCAACAAACTTCTTTTGTGCGTCAGCGGTCTGGCCTTCCAGGGTCTTGCCCAGTTCAGCGCCGGCAGCCGAAGCGATGTCATACAGGTGACGGCTGTAAGCAGCGGTCTTTTCAGCCAGGGGCTGGACCAAGCCGGCTTGCAGGGCCATCAGTTCTTGCGCGTCTTTCACGCCCATCACGGCTTGTGCGTGGTTGGCGGTTTCGGCAAGGGCAGCCTTGGTGGCTTGCACGTTCAGTTCGACCAGCTTCTCAACGCCTTCGAAGGCTTTGTGGGTCAGACCAAACAGGGTTTCGATGTTGGCTTTGTGGGAGGCCATGATTTGTTCAGCGGTCAGCATAATTAATCTCCAGATATAAGTGAATGAGTCGTCGGGTCAATAGTTGCTTTGCGCTGAATTGCTGCACTGCAACATGACCTTAAGTATAGGGATTGGCCACGGCATTGCAAGCGGTTTTTGTTGCAGTGCAGCATTTTAGGTGCCGAGCCCTATTTGCACCCTGAAAACAGAGTGCAAAAGTATCCAAAAGTCGCAGTTTTGGATGCTGGGTACTACTGCCGTTTTCCAAGGCCTTATGGCC
>NZ_JBFUBD010000105.1:0-8954 GCF_056405935.1 Polaromonas sp. P1_E3 | reverse complement strand
GGCTATGGCGGGCGCACGGACGCCATGCCCCTGGCCGCCAATGACACCGGCGCTGGCGGCCCCAAGGCCGCGCTGGTCCTGCGCGACAACCTGCGCAACCGCAGCAGCATTGAGCGCGCCTACCGCAGGGCGATCGGCAAGGCGCACCGGGAAATCATCATTGCCAATGCCTACTTTTTGCCGGGCGGCAAGTTGCGGCGTGCCCTCATCGCGGCCGCCAGGCGTGGTGTGCGCGTGACCTTGCTGCTGCAAGGGCGCTACGAGTATTTCATGCAGTACCACGCAGCGCGCCCCGTGTATGGCGCCTTGCTGGCGGCGGGTGTGGAGATTCATGAATACGAAGCCGGTTTCCTGCACGCCAAAGTCGCGGTGGTGGACGGGCATTGGGCCACTGTGGGCTCTTCCAACCTGGACCCTTTAAGCCTGTTGCTGGCGCGTGAAGCCAATGTGGTGGTTGAGGACAAGGCTTTTGCCGCCGGCCTGGCGGGCATTTTGCACGAGGCCATGGTCAGCCAGGGGCGACGCGTGGACCCGGCCGATCACAGCCATCGTCCGGTTGGCCAGCGCCTGAGGGGCTGGGTGGCGTATGCGCTGGTGCGGCTGGCCTTGCTGGTGGCGGGGCAACGTTACTGAGGCGCCCGGCAGGTGGTATCCGGTGCCTGACACTGGCGCTATTGATTTGATAGCTGCTTGCGCTTGTCAGGCAAGGGCCGGAGGCCAAAAACCCTGTCAAATCCCGGACAAGACGGTTTGGGGTCAGGCTGGTAATATCTGGCATGCTTATGAAATCTGATACGCCCCTGCAAGACGCGACCGACGAGGGGACGCCCGTTTCCGTCAAAATCCGCGAACGGCTTGCCCAGGCACGCAAACGCTTCAACGCCAACGACAACATCGCCAAGTTCATTGAGCCCGGTGAGCTGGAAAAGCTGCTTGACGAAGTGACCGGCAAGATGCAGGGCGTGCTCGACAGCCTGGTGATCGACACCGAAGGCGACCACAACACCCACAACACCGCGCGGCGCGTGGCCAAGATGTACCTCAACGAGGTGTTCAAGGGCCGCTATGTGGCGCCCCCCACCATTACCGAGTTTCCCAATGCCGAGCACCTTAACGAGTTGATGATCGTGGGGCCCATCACCGTGCGCAGCGCCTGCTCCCACCATTTCTGCCCGGTCATCGGCAAGATCTGGATCGGCGTGCTGCCCAATGAGCACACCAATGTGATTGGCCTGTCCAAATACGCGCGCCTGGCCGAATGGGTCATGGGCCGCCCGCAAATCCAGGAGGAGGCGGTGGTGCAGCTGGCCGACCTCATCATGGAAAAGACCCAGCCCGACGGCCTGGCCATCGTGATGGAAGCCAGCCACTACTGCATGGCCTGGCGCGGCGTGAAAGACATGGACAGCAAGATGATCAACTCGGTGATGCGCGGCGTGTTCCTGAAAGACTCGACGCTGCGCCGTGAATTCCTCGCTTTGATCCCGCAGAAAGGCTAACCATGTTGGTACGTTTACTTTACGCAAGCCGCGCAGTCGATACCAGCCCCGAAGCCATCGAAGGCATCCTGTCGCAGTCGCGCCAGCACAACCCGTCGTCGGGCATCACCGGCATCCTCTGCTACGGCGGCGGCATCTTCCTGCAGGCGATTGAAGGCGGCCGCATGGCGGTCAGTGAGCTCTTCGGCCATATCCAGCAGGACGCCCGCCACAAGGACGTGATCCTCCTGGACTTCGAGGAAATCTCCGAGCGGCGCTTTGGCGGCTGGACCATGGGCCAGGTCAACCTGTCCAAGCTCAACCACTCCATCCTGCTGAAGTATTCCGAGAAGGCCGAGCTTGATCCCTATTCCGTGTCGGGCAAGGTTTCGTTCGCGCTGCTCGAAGACCTGATGGCCACCGCGTCCATCTGCGGCAGGGTTTGAGGCCTGCGTACCGCCAGGCCTGACGAGTGTCTTTAGGCGCCCTGGCCCTCGTACTCCTTGCCGGACTGATTCACGCCAGCTGGAACATCGCCGCCAAGAAGGCCGGCGGTGACGCCCGCTTTGCCGCTTTTACCGGCCTGGTGCTGCTGGTGGCGTGGGCGCCGCTGGGCATCTGGTTCGGTATTGCCGAGCTGCCGCGCTGGGGCTGGGCCGAATGGCTGCTGCTGTGTGCCAGCGCCGTGCTGCACACCATCTATTACATCGTCCTGTTGCGCGGTTACCGCAAGGCGGACCTCACCGTGGTTTACCCGCTGGCGCGGGGCTCGGGGCCGCTGCTGTCGTCGCTGGCCGCCATCGTGCTGCTGGGCGAGCAGATTTCTGCGCTCGGGCTGGCCGGTATCGCGGGTGTCGTGGGCGGCGTGTTTCTGGTCGCGGGCGGGCCTGGCCTGTGGCGCGCCTCGCACGACCCGGCGCAGCGCCAGCGAGTGCGCAAGGGCATGGTCTACGGCCTGTTGAGCGGCGCCTTTATCGCCAGCTACACCGTGGTCGACGGCTACGCGGTCAAGATCCTGCTGATGTCGCCGATCCTGGTGGATTACATGGGCTGCCTGCTGCGCATGCTGGTGCTGGCGCCCGCCTTGCTGCGCGACCCCGCTGCGGCCAGGGTGTTGTGGAAGCGGCAATGGAAGTACGCGGTGTTTGTTGGCGTCGTCAGCCCCGTGTCTTATGTGCTGGTGCTATATGCCATGCAGACTGCGCCACTGTCGCATGTGGCGCCTGCGCGCGAGGTGTCCATGTTGTTTGCCGCGCTGATAGGCGGCCATCTGCTGGGCGAGGGCGACCGTACTTCACGCCTGATCGGCGCCGCCTGCATTGCGGCGGGCGTGATGGCGCTGGCGCTGGGTTGAGACCGTGATTGATGCCGCGATGACGGTGCCCTTGCTGCTCGGCTGCGATTTCTCCAGCAGCCCGACCCCGAAAAAACCCATTGTTTTAGCCTTTGGGTCCATGTCTCATGGACGCTGCGTGCTGGCAAAAATAGAGCGGCTGGAGTCCTTGGCGGCGTTTGGGCAGTGGCTGCAGCATCCCCAGCCCTGGCTGGGCGCGTTTGATTTCCCGTTTGGCCTGCCGCGTGAACTGGTGGCGCACTTGGGCTGGCCGCTGCAGTGGGAAGCCTGCGTGCGCCACTATGCGGCCTTGAGCCGCGAAGACATCCGCGCCACCTTTGCCGCCTTTTGCAACGCGCGGCCGGCGGGCGGCAAGTTCGCGCACCGCGCCACTGACGGGCCGGCAGGGTCCAGCCCATCCATGAAATGGGTCAATCCGCCGGTTGCCTACATGCTGCATGCGGGGGTGCCGTGGCTTCTGGCCGC
Source organism: Polaromonas sp. P1_E3 (assembly GCF_056405935.1). NCBI lineage: Bacteria > Pseudomonadati > Pseudomonadota > Betaproteobacteria > Burkholderiales > Comamonadaceae > Polaromonas > Polaromonas sp. P1_E3. Next base: position 5,657 of record NZ_JBFUBD010000105.1, on the reverse strand, counting down.
GGGCGTACACCTTCCCGGCTTGCATGATGGCGACCCGCACCGTGTTGCGCTCGAAGGTTATCCAGGCCTGCTGGCGCGCGAGGCGCTCGGCAACCGGTCGTACAAGAGCGACGACAAAAGCAGGCAAACCCCAGATCGGCTGATCGCACGCAAGGACCTGATCACCGCGCTGGAGAACGGGCAAACCCGGCTGGGGCTGTGCCTGAAGGTCAGCCATGCCCAGCGCGACCTGCTTGCCGACGATGCCAGCGGCGACAGCCTGGATGCCGTGCTGTGCCTGATGCAGGCGGCCTGGGCGGCGCAGCAGGGCGCTCCCCGCTATGGGTTGCCGGCGGAAATGGACGCGCTGGAAGGTTGGATCGTGACGGCCTGATCCGGGGGGTGGTGCTGGTTATTCATACAGTAATATCTGCTTTTTGTTCTCCTTCTTCCTTCCTTCCTTCCTTCCTCCTTTAAATCCGATGCCACCTTGCCACCTCTGCGCTTGTCACCTTGACCACCCGGGCCCTGTTGGGCGCGGTGACCACGGGGAAAGACGGCCCGGCACGGCATCTTTTGCCAAGGTTTTGCCTGCCAAGCCAATACTGGCGGGCGCAACCAGCTATTAATTCAGTAGCATTCCAATGACGATAGAGATGACGAGGCGCCGCGTTGGACAGGCCATGGGAATGTTCCTTCTGGCTGCGCTCACGAGTGGGGGCGTGCAGGCCCGTACAGCACCACTTCCCCGTGCGGCGTGGTTAGGTGCCGTCACCTATGTGGTGGATGGCGATACCGTCCATGTGCGCCCGGTGGCCGGCGGCAAACCGGTCAGCATTCGCATACAGGGCATTGACGCGCCCGAAATCTGCCAATCGGGCGGTACTGTAGCGCGCGATGCATTGATGGGGCGGCTTTTGGGCAAGCGCGTGACGATCCATGGCCAATACCATGACGACTATGGGCGCCTTCTGGCAAAGGTGGTGTTCAACGGTGAAGATGCCGGCAAGTGGATGGTCTCGCGCGGCATGGCATGGTCCTACCGCAGCCGCGGCAATCCGGGCCCGTATGCCCGGGAGGAAAAGCAGGCACAAGCGGCGCGGGCGGGTGTGTTTTCGTCGGCAAAGATCAGGCCGCCTCTGTACCCGGCGCAATTTCGCAGGCAACACGGAAGCTGCCACTGAGCATTTCGCGCCGTGTGGCAGCCGCTTTTGTCGGCCTCAACGAAAAAAGGCAGGCCCCAAATTATTCGGGCCTGCCTTCCTTTTAGCCACCTTGGCGGTGGCCCGGCTTGTTCAGCCGTTTACGCTCAAGGGCGAACAACGATGTCGTTGCGGACAGCCTTGACGTTCTTCACGTTGCGGGCGATGTTTTCAGCCTGGGCTTTTTCCGCGGCGGATTTGGCGAAGCCGGACAGTTGAACCGTACCGTTGAGCGTTTCCACCTTGATGGAAGATGCTGCAACCGTTTTGTCTTCAACGAACTTGGCCTTGACCGAAGTGGTGATGGCCGCATCATCCACATAAGCACCGGCAGTCTCCTGGCCACGCCCAACGGCGCAGCCGCTGCCGATGATGGTGATGCCTGCCAGTGCGGCGAATGCAATTGCGCGAGCGTATTTCATATTGTTTTCCTCTAAGTTGGTTTAATCGTTTGGTGCATGGTTGAAAAGGCCTGTCGGCTGGCGGCACCACGCCAGCCGACCTGCGGTAATCGTTATCTATCTATCTCTCACGCGATGCGGGCCGTAAGCCGGCGTGATGGCGCCGCCACCAAGGCTGTTGCAGGCCGCGTTGAGCCCCGTTTCATCAAGAGCGAGCTCGCCCGGCGCCGCGCTGTAAAGCGTTGAGGTGTTCATGGTGTATGAGACGTTTTCTCAGGCGTGTGATTCGCGCCGGACAACATGGACAGCAAGGTGCCGGAGAGTTCGGACGATTTGAGCGCCGCCACCAGCAAGCCACCCAGCGATACGAGGCGCCAGGGTCGCAGCACGACTGCCGCCRCCCCCGCTGCGGCCGCGATGCCCAGCAGCTGCAACGGTTTTTCTTCGGCGTATCTGCCAATCATTGGCCGGGCGAGGTCAAACGCCACGCTCACCGGGTGATGGCGCCACCAGCTTCCAAGGGCGTTCTTGAGAATGCTCCAGGTCCCGCCTTCGGCGAAGTGCGGCATATCGTTTTCCGCGCGGTCTCCGTTCGAATCGGGATGGTCATCGTGGTCCAGCTTTTCGCGGCTCATGTGCCGGACAATCGCCTTGCGGCTGCTGGCCAGCCTTTCCTGCGGTGTAGGGGCGGTGAGGGCGTTCATTGCGGACTCGGCGGGCGCGCGTTCAGGCGGCCATGCGCAAGGCACGCGCGTCATTGTCAATCTGGGCTTTCAGCTCGGGAAAGCGCTCATTCACAAAAGGTTTTCTCGCGCGCAGTGCGGCAGCGATGACGACGGCCAGCGCAACCCCTGGAACCACGACCAGCACCCAGTGAAACTGGTTTTGAAGCATGCCCAGCATCACGGCTGTGCCCGTGAGCCCCAAAAACACCGCGGCGGCCAGTACGGCAATCACCCACGCCACAGCCCTTGCAACAAGCTCGGCGCCGGCATCGGAGGCCTCTTCATGAAAGAGTGCCGCATAGGCGGCAAGATGGTCCATGACGAGGTCGGGCCGTTGAACGATCGTTGAAAACAGAGGGTGAAGCATGGGGTGGGCGAATTGAATGCGGTCGTCGGGAGTGCAAAGAGAGCCTGAGCCTGCCGATCAGTAGCGGTCGTGGTTGCGATGGCGCGCAGAAGACACCAGCAATGCGATGCCGGCGCCGACAGCGGCCGCAATCAGCACCGAACGCAAGGGCTGTTCGGCAACATAGCGGGTGGTCGCGCCTGCTGCGCTTGACAGCGACTGCTGCGCGCGATGTTTGGCCTCAGAGGCGATTTCGAGGCTTTGGCGGGCAAGCTGCTGGGCCTTGGACGCCAGCATGTCGACGACGGGGTCTACATTGCCGCGCAGCTCACGCACCTTGGTTTCTGCCTTGTCGAATGCCTCGTTGGCATAGCTGCGGGTGGAGTCCACGGCCTTTTCTGCGTTTTGCAGCAACTCATCCGAGCTTTGGCGGGCAGTCTTGGTAGCGGTTTGGGTATTCATGTCAGGTCCTTGGTGAGTTGAGTGAATGACGATGGAACTAAAAGTGAGCGGCGAAAAGCTGCGCGTCCGGAAACGGTGTTGATATCCGGATGAACGAAAAAATTAATTCTTTCGGAGCAGGCTGATGACAAAGCTCACGACGGCCATGACGGCGAAGATAAAAAAGAGGATCTTGGCGATCTCGACAGCACCTGCCGCAATACCGCCAAAACCGAATACGGCGGCGATCAGCGCGATGATCAGAAAGACGACGGAGTAGTGCAGCATCTCGGGCTCCTTGCTTGGGCTAAAAAGGGGTGGTGCTTCTTTCGAAACGCCTTCAGCAAGGTTAAAGATCCCGATTGATTTGCCTCATCGGCTGCGGGCCTGTGCCACTGTCAGTTCCAGCGGCCATGCCCTGTAGGAGGTCGCCGACATTTTGTTACGCGGAGCTGGATCCTCGCATGCCGCGCGGGATTGCGGTTGTTGAGTCCTTTGGTTGCAGGGTGGGCGGTTGCGCTGCAAGCCAGGAATTTTCAGGGCGTCAAAGGGTTTTAGGCAACACCGCAGAAATGCGCGTGCCGTCGCCTTCTGTGCTGGACACCGTCAGCCGCCCGCCTGCGGCCTCGACGCGGTGGCGCATGCCGGCAAGGCCATGGCTTCCCGGGCCTACGCTTTCGAGCTTGAAGCCCTTGCCGTCGTCCTTGACTTCCACCGTGATGTAGCTGTCGAAGTTATGAAGGCTGATCTCGGCCTGCCTGGCTTCTGCGTACTTGCCGATGTTCGTCAGCGATTCCTGCACCAGCCGGTAGACGGTCAGTTGTGCCGAGCCGCCGAGCTCCACCGGTTCCAGGTCGGTCGTGATGGACAGGCCGGAGCGCTCTTCAAACTCGCGCGCAAGAATTTCCAGCGATGCGACCAGACCGAGGTGGGACAGCGATGAGGGCCGCAAGTCTTCCACGATGCGGCGTTTCAATGCAATGCCGCTGTTAAGCGTGCTGGTCAGGTGGGTGAGCCGCTCAGCGGCCTCGGGCAGGTTGCCGGCCAGGCGGGATTTCAATCGGGCCACATCCAGTTTAGCGGCGGTTAACAGCGCGCCCAGTTCGTCATGCAGCTCGCGCGCCAGGTGGCCCCGTTCGTCCTCACGCACATTTTGCAGGTGGGTGGCCAGCTCGGCCAGGTTGGCGGTTCTTTCGCGTACCTGTATTTCAAGGAAGTCGCGCTCGCGCTGCAGGGATTCCTGCTCTCGCCGGCCGGACGCAAGCAAGGCCTTGGTTTGAAGCAGGTACATGTAAAAGGCCAGCAAGCCTGCCAGAGCCATGGCGGCAATACCGATGCGGGAAAGCTCGAGCGCTTTCTTGATCTGCACCTGGCCCTGCTCCATTTTGCTGACGCTGTTTGAAGCCAGTTTGGCGGATTGCTCGCGAATGGCCTCCATGTGCTCCTTCCCGACGTCGGTGGTCAGGACAAATTTCCAGGCGTCTTCATTGCCTTCCTTGCGCATGCGAACGCTGAGGTCCATTTCGGCCAGCTTGCGTGACACATGCCTGGACAGGATGCCGAACTCCGCAAGTTGATCCTTATAGGGGGTGAAAAGCCGGCGCAGGGCGTCCAGGTTCTGGTCGATATCGGCCAGTGCGGTGTTGTAAGGCTCAAGATAACGCTCGTCACCGGTCAGGAGGTAGCCACGCTGCCCGGTTTCGGCATCCAGCATGTGTTGCATCAGGCGATTGATGGCGCCGCGGGTTTGCTGGGCCTCTTCAATACTGGCTGCTGCCTCTGTGGACCTCTGGAAACTTGCCTCGTTGATGAAGATGAGAATGGCGGCAGCAAGCACCGCCAGGGGCAGGCTGATGGCCATTTTTGGGATCGCAAATCGTTTCACGGCAAACTCCATTCAGTAATTCGGTGAAAATTTCGTCAATAATGAACACTGAAAATCAATGCGGATGTCCTGCAGACCATCTTTTTAGTGCGTTGCCCGCTTGCGCAGACCTTATAGGAAGACAGAGACATGATCAAAATTGGAATTGTGGACGACCATGCCATTGTGCGTTCCGGACTCAAACAGTTTTTCTCCGACCAGGTAGACCTGCGTGTCGTGGGCGAAGCCGGCAGCGGCCGCGAGGCAATTGACCTGGTACGTAACGTTGAGCTGGATATTCTTGTGATGGATTTGTCCATGCCTGGGCAAAGCGGCATCGATGCGCTGGCCATGATTCGCGCCAAGGCACCCGATGTCGGCATCCTCATTTTGAGCGGTTATCCTGAAGAACACTATGCGGTCAACCTGATTCGCCAGGGTGCCAGCGGTTACCTGAACAAGGAGTGCGATCCCTCTGAAATTGTGGACGCGATCCGCGTGATTTCGCTGGGGAAACGCTACATCACCCCGGCGGTGGCAGAGTTGCTTGCGCAGCAGCTGAACCGGCCCAATGACGTGGCCTCCCACGAACAGCTGTCCGAGCGGGAGTTTCAGGTTTTTCTCAAGCTGGCAAAGGGCGAAACGGCAGGCGATATTGCCAAGGCGCTTTCGCTGAGCGTGAAAACCGTGAGCACCTAC
>NZ_JBFUBD010000104.1:0-9072 GCF_056405935.1 Polaromonas sp. P1_E3 | reverse complement strand
CCCAAACCCTTGGCTTGAAGAATAATATCCAACGCCTGATCCCATGGCACATCTTTCAGGCGCAAGGTAACGGCACCAGTCACTGAATCTGACGTCACGATGTTGAAGTTCGTAAAATCAGCGATCACCTGCAACAGTGAGCGAATTTCAATGTTCTGGAAATTCAGGGACAGCTTCTCACCGTTATACCCGGGGCCTTGTGTAAGCTTGGCGGGATCGATTTTTTGTTGACGCACTTCCAGTACAAACTGGTTGTCGCTCTGGTACGCGCTATGCTCCCAAGCGCCTTTCGGCTCGACCACCATGCGGACCTTGTCCCCGGTTTGGAACGTGGTGACGGTTTGGATCGGTGTTCCGAAATCGCCAACATCCAGGCGCCGACGCAAGCCTTCGGGCAGCGCAGTTTTCAGGAACTCAACCACCAGAGTCTGGCCTTGCTGGCGAATGTCCACGCCCACCTGGTTATTAGGCAGGTCCACCACGATGCGGCCAGAACCTTCGGCGCCGCGCCTGAAGTCGATGTCCTTTAAAGGAAGTGTGTCAGTGTTGCGGTTTTCCRCAAACACGGGCGGTGTAATGGCAGAAGGCGCTGCCACAGCTACGGAATCGAGGGTGATCAACAACGATTTACCTTGAATCTCAGCCTTGTACGCCGTTGGCACTTTGAGATTGAGGACTACCCGAGTCCTCTCCCCTGCCTGTACAACATTTGCCGAGCGCAAATTCCCCAGGTTGAGATCTACTGCAGACCGACCCATGGAATTTCCCACACCCGGAAAATCCAGCGCGATGCGCGCTGGCGTCTGGATACTAAAGCCCGTTGGTACCGCGGCCAAAGGCTCTGCCAAATCGATTCGAATGACTTCTGAGCCCCCCTGAACCGATCCGGAAACCGCCTGAATGGCATTCTGTGCCTGCGCCAGCAAAGGCGCGGCAGCTACCGAAAATACCAAACTGAGCGACGCGCAGCGCAACACACGCCCAAACAAAAGCTGCAGGCGGCCCCTTTTTTCCTGCGTCTCTAGTGCCGGTGTCTGCTTGTTCATTTTGATCCCTCTAATAACTGTAATGTCGCGGTCCGCTCTATCCATTCACCCGCTGCGTCTTGCACTATTTCGCGCAAAGCGAGATCCGTTTCAGTGACTTTGGTGATTCGGCCGTAGTTCTGACCCAGGTAATTCCCAACCCGAGCCTGGTAAACGAGGTTGTCCACCCGCACGAGCGCGACGGGCTGGCCAACTTTGATCAAGCTACCCACCATCACAATCGCATCCAGGGGGTATGCCTCCAAAGGCTCTTTACGCCGGCTCAGCTCAGGCGCAATCAAGGCGGCATTGGCTGTCGCCTGATTCGACTCGCGCTTCAACGCCTGTGTCAGCTTCTGACTGCTAAAGGGTTCAATTGAACTCTCCTGGCCATWCGGCTGGGGCGAGAATTTGGTGGGTTCCGGGAGGGGATCGACCTTTGGCTTCGTGGCGTTGCGTTGCTGAGCCATCCATTCCTGCAACTCTTCCTGCTCAGAAGAGCCGCAGCCGGACAGGCCAAATAGAACTCCCGCCAATCCACAGACCACCAAAGCGTATTTGCCTGCGTTCATTTTTTTGCTCCCGGAGCACTTTTGCGCTGCAAGGCTACTTCATCATTGTCCAGATAGCGGAACGTTTTGGCCGTTGTGTCCATGACCAGCGTGCCATCCTTGACGGGCGTTATCGTCAAATTATTCAAGGTAACAATACGCGAAAGATTGGCGATATCGGCTGCAAAAGCCCCCATGTCGTGGTACCTGCCGGTGACTCGGACGGCAATGGGCAGTTCGGCGTAATACTCCTTCACGCTGACCTGGCCAGGACGAAACAGTTCAAACTGCAGGCTGCGGCCCAAACCCGCCTGATTGATGTCGGAAAGCAGCGCATCCATTTCAGCCTTGCTGGGCAATTGCTTTTCGAGCTGGGTCACATATTGTTGAACCTGCTCCCGCTGCTTCTTGAGGGCGTCCAGATTGACGGCTTGCGCGAGCTTTTTCGAGTAGTCGTCCTTGAGCTGGACTTCCTTCGCCTTCTCCGAAGTCAACTCCTCATCAGACGCGCTGAGCCACACAAACCACAACGCCACGACGACAAAAACCGTTACCGCCACGCACAGAAGATAGCGCGGAAGGGCCGGCCATGAAGGTGGGTCATTAGCATCCAGGCCCGTGAACTGGGACCTCAGACTGCTTTGAATCGCAGCAAAGTCGATGGAATTTTTAGAGATTTTTGCCATATTCAGACTCGTTCGTTCCGACTCATACCTTGGCCGGGGCCGAGGCGGCCGAGGCAGGTTTGGCAGGTACTCCGGACACTACCGGTGTTGAGCCGGCTGCGGCGGACCCAGCGGTCTTCGGGTCGCTGGCCCGCTTCAGCCCGATCCTCATCGAGAAATTAGACACCCGGCGCTGGTCGCGTGCGGCCAGGCTCACCGTATTGGCAGTAATCTCGACAAGCTCAGGCCGGGTCAACCAGGCACTGTTATTGGCCAGATTGCGCAGCAGTTCCGAAACACGTTCATTGGAKTGGGCCACGCCGGTAATCAACACCGTCTGGTTTTCCTGCCGCATACTCGTGATGTAAACCCCATCAGGCAACTGCTTGACGAGTTCGCTCAGCAGGTACACGGGCAGATTGCGGTTCCCCTGAAGATCTTCCACTGCGTTCTGGCGAGCCCTGAGTGCGGAAATTTCTGCCTGCAGCGTGGCGATATCCTTGATTTGCCCTTCAAGTCGGGTAATTTCCGTTTTCAGGAAATTATTTTTCCCTCGCTGGCTCTCAATCTGGGCAAGATACCAGGAGTACACAGCACCGCAGATAAGACCGCCCACCAAGGCGGCCATACCCAGCGTGGCAAAAAATACTTCGCGCCTGCGCTTGCGCGCAGCTTCGCGGTGGGGAAGCAGATTGACGAGAATCACTGCAAGAACCTCCGCAAAGCCAGACCGCATGAGGTCAGGTAAGACGCGGCCTCACGCCGCATTTTCTTTTCACGCACACCTGCACCCAATTCCATTCCTTCAAAGGGATTGGCAAGGACACAGGCAAACGAGGTCTGCTGGGTCACGGAATCCGTCAAACCCGGCAAGGCCGACGAGCCACCGGCCAGCATGACATAGTCGACTTTATTGTGCGGTGTACTGGTAAAAAAGAACTGGAGCGCTCGCCCTATTTCCTGGGCCATGCTCTCAACAAAAGGCTTCAGCACGCCGGAGTCATAGTCTTCCGGCAGATCACCGCTGCGTTTTTTGCTCTCGGCTTCTTCAGGAGAAAATCCATACTGCCGAATAATGAGTTGCGTCAGCTGGGCGCCACCGAAAGCCTGGTCGCGCTCGTAAAGTACTTCGTCGTTCTTGATGACCTGCATGCTGGTCGTCAACGCACCCACCTCAAACAGGGCAACCATAGTGTCCACGCCCTTGTTGGGAAGACTCTCAATCAGGCGTGCAGTAGCCAGGCGTGAAGCATACGACTCTACATCTATAACAATGGGCTTGAGACCGGCTGCCTCCGCCAGACCCTGCCTGTCCTGTACTTTTTCCTTGCGGGAGGCGGCGATCAGCACTTCGACATCGCCGCTGGAGGTGGCGCTGGGGCCTACCACGCAAAAATCGAGGCTGACTTCGTCCAGCGAGAACGGGATATATTGATTGGCTTCGGATTCGACCTGGATTTCCAGCTCTGCGTCGCTGAGGCCCCCTGGAAGGATGATCTTTTTGGTAATGACTGCGGAAGCCGGCAGGGCCATCGCCACATTCTTGGTGCGGGTTCCGCTCTTTTTGACGAGTCGGCGCACCGCATCGGCGACTTCGTCGAACTTTTCGACGTTGCCGTCTGTAATCCAGCCTCGTTCCAGCGGTTCGATCGCACAGCGATCCAGCACCAGATTACCGGCCTTGTCACGGCTCAACTCCACCAGCTTGACACTGGAAGAGCTGATATCTAAACCCAGCAAAGCGGGTTGTTGGCGGTTGAATAACGATCCCAGAGAGATCAAGGCGGTCCCCAAATGACGGCTAATATGTAGCCCTGCATACTTAAGAAATCACTTGAATAGTAGCAGTAAGCTCTTTGTGCAGTAAGGATTTTTCCCGTTTTAGATATCCAGAGCGTTGTCAAAAGCAGACGGTTCTGCCAAGCCACAACCCCGCGAACTGCGGCAAAAGGATGTCTGCAAACGTAAAAGTGTGGCACTTCAGATAGTGCGCAACACGCCCTGCTTTGCAGGATTTTTATAATGGTGACGCGACTTTACGATTGCCTACATGCCCTCCACACCCACGTCTCCTGATTCGAATCCAGCCCCGGTCAAGCAAGGTCGCACCGGCTCCTCCGTCCCTCGCTGGCTGCTCATGCTCTTTTTGTGGGGCGGCGGCTTGTTGCTGGCAGGCGTCACCGCCGTCTTGCTGTTTGTGGCGGTAGCCCTGTCGGTTGCCTACCCCAACCTGCCGGATATTTCTGACCTGTCGGATTACCGGCCGAAGTTGCCGCTGCGGGTTTACTCCGCGGATGGGGTGGTTATTGGTGAGTTCGGGGAAGAACGACGCAGCCTCACCCCGATCAAGGACATCCCGCAGGTCATGAAAGATGCAGTGCTGGCCATTGAAGATGCCCGCTTTTTCTCCCATGGCGGCGTGGACTACCTGGGCGTGATTCGCGCCGGCTTCGCCAACGTGGGCCGGGCCAAGAGCCAGGGAGCCTCCACCATCACCATGCAGGTGGCCCGCAACGTCTATCTGTCTGCAGAGAAAAGCTATACCCGCAAGATCTATGAAATCCTGCTGACCTTCAAGCTGGAGCACCTGCTCACCAAAGACCAGATCCTTGAGATCTATATGAACCAGATTTTTCTGGGGAACCGGGCTTATGGATTTGCCGCTGCCTCGGAGGCCTATTTCGGCAAGCCGCTGAAAAACATTTCCATCGCCGAGGCCGCCATGCTGGCAGGTCTGCCCAAAGCGCCTTCAGCCTACAACCCCATCATCAACCCCAAACGGGCCAGGGCTCGCCAGCAGTACATCATCGAGCGAATGGAGGAAAACGGCTTCATTACCGCCGAACAGGCCAAGGCAGCCAAGGAAGAAGAACTCAAAGTCAGGACCGGCCCCGATGCAGGCCGCGTACACGCGGAATATGTCGCCGAAACAGTCCGCCAGCTGGTTTACAACCAGTACGGGGACGAAACCTATACCCGTGGACTGAATGTTTACACCACCTTGCGCGCCAGCGACCAGACCGTTGCCTACAAAGCCCTGCGAAAGGGCATCATGGACTATGAGCGCCGGCAAATTTACCGGGGGCCAGAGAAGTTCATTGATCTGCCCGCCAATGCGACGGAAATAGAAGACGCCATTGACGACGCGCTGACCGACAACCCCGACAATGGAGATGTGATGTCGGCCGTCGTGCTGGAAGCCAATCCCAAGCGGATCCTGGCCATGCGGCAAAACAGCGAAACGGTTGAAATCACCGGCGATGGCCTGAAGCCCGCCCAGTCCGGACTGGCCGACAAGGCAGGGCCCAATATCAAGATTCGCCGCGGCGCGCTGATCCGCGTGGCGAAAACACCGAAAAACACCTGGGAAATTACCCAACTGCCGGAGGTGGAAGGCGCTTTTGTGGCCCTGGATCCGCGCGACGGCTCCATCCGGGCCTTGGTGGGCGGGTTTGATTTTGAGAAAAACAAGTTCAACCATGTGACCCAAGCCTGGCGCCAGCCGGGTTCGAGCTTCAAGCCGTTTATTTACTCCGCAGCTCTTGAAAAGGGATTTACCCCGGCGACCGTGGTCAACGACGCTCCGCTGTTCTTCGATGCCGGCGTCACCGGCGGCCAGCCCTGGGAACCCAAGAATTACGACGGCACTTTCGACGGCCCGATGAGCCTGCGGACCGGCCTGAAGAAGTCCAAGAACAYGATTTCCATCCGCATATTGCAGGCTATTGGCGCCCCATATGCACAAGACTGGGTCACCCACTTCGGCTTTGAAGCTGAAAAGCATCCCGCCTACCTGACGATGGCGCTGGGCGCCGGATCCGTTACCCCCATACAGATGGCAACCGCCTATTCGGTGTTTGCCAATGGCGGCTACCGCGTCAATCCCTACCTGGTCACCAAAATCACCGACCAGCGCGGCAAGGTGCTGCTTGAAAGCAAGCCGCCTGTGCTGGATGAATCGGCCCGGGCCATCGATGCACGCAACGCGTTCATCATGGACAGCCTGCTGCAGGAAGTAGCACGCTCGGGGACGGCGGCCAAAGCGCAAGCCACGCTCAAGCGCCCCGACCTTTTCGGCAAGACCGGTACCACCAATGACTCGATCGACACCTGGTTCGTGGGTTTCCAGCCTACGCTGACAGCAGCGGTATGGATGGGTTACGACACGCCCAAAAAACTCGGCGACCGTGAAACCGGCGGCGGCCTGAGCCTGCCGATCTGGATCAACTATATGGAATACGCCCTCAAGGGCGTTCCAGTGGCCGAATACCCGCCACCCGAAGGGGTCGTCAACGTGGGCGGAGAGTGGTACTACAGCGAATACGCCAAAGGCTCGGGGGTGAGCACAGTGGGCATACAACAGGACCCGGCAGCAGCAGCAGCCACGCCGGCGGCACCAGGCGCGATCCAGGTGCTACCGCCGTCGGACGAGAAAAAACGCATTCTGGATCTGTTCAAAAACTGAGATGGAACGCATCAAAAAGGGCTCCGTGGGAGCCCTTTTTTGTTTCAACACCATCACGGCAGACCACCAGCCTCGGCTGCTACGTTTTATTTGCTTCAGCCGGGGCCGCGAACACCAGGGTCTGGCCGGACTGCTCGCTGGCATAGCGCGACAAATTGGCAAAAAACTCGCTCGAGTCCTTGGTGTCAACCCATTGCCCGTCCCTGAATTTGTAGTGGAACCCGCCGGCCTTGGCCGCCATCCATATTTCCTGCAAGGGTTTCTGGAGATTGATGATGATCTGGCTGCGGTTGGAGAAAGTCAGCGTGACCATGCCGCCAGTGCGCTGGTTATCAATATCCGCGTCGGTCGCGTCATTGATCCGGTCGCAGGCAGTTTCAACGGCCCTCAGTGCACTCTCGGCCAGATCCTGGTATTCAAGGTCCGTCATTACAATCCCATCATGGTTTCTTCAGCTCAAATTTTAGGTCGCATCCGCCTTTCGCCTTCCCGCTATGGCCTTGCTGCTGTTGTGGTTGGCTCTGCCTTGCTGGCTGGCTGCGGGCAAAAAGGCGCACTTTTTCTGCCGGTCCCCCCAAAGGTGCCCGCCACGGCGACCACCACAGCGCCGCCGGCTGCCGCGCCTGCAACCCCGGCGTCAGCCGCTCGCTGACCTGTCAGCCGGGCCGATTTATTGAAGATTCAGGCCATCCGGCGGCTGGACCTTCAATCTCAAGGTGGCCGCCCGTCCATGCCGTCAATCGATCATGGCGCGCAAGTCCTGCGCTCCTTAAGATAGCTGCCAATAACTCCAACCGCTTTAAAGATCACGCCCCATGACCCGCCAACCTCTCCCAGGCCACCCCCATTTCGCTTACCGCGATACCGAGCTGTTTGTGGAAAACGTCCGGCTTGGCGATCTGGCCGCCGCACACGGCACGCCGCTGTTTGTGTATTCCAGGGCGGCCATGCTTTCGGCACTGGCGGCCTACCAACGCGGTTTCGCGGGGCGCAATGCGCAAATTTGCTATGCCATGAAGGCCAATTCATCCCTCGGTATCCTGCAGGCTTTTGCCCTTGCGGGTTGCGGCTTTGACATCGTTTCGGGCGGCGAACTTGCCCGCGTGCTCGCAGCCGGCGGCGAAGCCCGCAAGGTCATTTTTTCCGGCGTGGGAAAAACCCGCAGCGAGATGCGGCAGGCCCTCGACGCAGGTATCGGCTGCTTCAATGTCGAAAGCGAAGCCGAACTGGACGTGCTGTCCGGGGTCGCACTGTCCATGAACATGCGCGCCCCCGTCAGCATCCGGGTCAATCCCGACGTGGATCCMAAGACGCACCCCTACATTTCAACGGGCCTGAAAGACAACAAGTTTGGCGTGGCGCATGAAGACGCCCTGCGCATCTACCGGCACGCTGCTTCACTCAAAGGCCTGCAAGTCGTCGGCATCGATTGCCACATCGGCTCGCAGATCACCGACACCACACCCTATCTTGATGCCATGGACCGGGTGCTCGACCTCGTGGCGGCGATTGAAGCCGCGGGCATCCCGCTGGAACATATCGATTTCGGCGGTGGCCTCGGCATCAACTACAACAATGACACCCCTCCTGAAGCCGACGCGCTCTGGCAGCAGTTGCTCGCCAAAATCGACGCTCGCGGCTATGGCGGCAAAAAGTTGATGATCKAGCCGGGCCGCTCCCTGGTCGGCAACGCCGGGGTGTGCGTGACAGAGGTTCTCTACGTCAAGCCGGGTGACCACAAGAACTTCTGCATCGTCGACGCGGCCATGAACGACCTGCCGCGTCCTGCGATGTACCAGGCTTTTCACGCCATCGCACCCCTGCGGGAAAGCGGGGCCGCCGAGGCGACATATGACGTGGTAGGCCCTGTCTGCGAAAGTGGCGACTGGATAGGCCGCGACCGCGTACTGTCTGTCGCAGCGGGCGACCAGCTGGCTGTGATGTCAGCAGGTGCTTATTGCATGAGCATGGCCAGCAACTACAACACCCGCGGGCGGGCGGCTGAGCTACTGGTTGACGGTGACAAGGCGCATCTCATACGCCGGCGGGAAACCGCCGAGGACCAGATGCGGCAGGAGCAACTGGTGGCAGGTTAATCCGGATCCCGGAACCGCCGCCGGTCGAACAGCAAGCGCAAGCACCTCATTGGTCAATGAGGATCAGCGCAACGCGCTATCATTAAGATAGCTGGTTGCGCCCGCTGTATATGGGTTTCAGCCTCTTTTTCTTCCAGAATTGCTGGGCTCGCCAGCCAAGCAGTACGGCGATGATTGCCGCGTAGACGAACACCTCGGCAAAATTGTTCTTGCCGGCGCGCATCCAGAAAAAATGCAGCAGCCCCAGCCCGGCGATCAGGTACACGAGCT
>NZ_JBFUBD010000103.1:0-9100 GCF_056405935.1 Polaromonas sp. P1_E3 | reverse complement strand
CTTGTGGCGCGTGTGGTGTCGCCCGATCAGGTCAAAGCAGCCGTACAGCGCGTGGCTGGCCGTGGCCAGGCCCAGGACGGCAAGCAGCAAAAGAGGGGAGTAGCGCCACAGCGTTTGCCAGGCGCCTTCCCAGTCCACCTTGTGGGCATGGGAAATGAGCAGGCCCAGGACCACAACGCCGAGCGCGGGGAAGCCCCAGCGGCGTACGCGCGGCCACAGCGCTGACGCGGCCGACGGGGAGGTGCTTTCAGGAAGGGGGGCCGCGGTGCTGGGCATGGTCAATGCCATTTTCAGCAGGGCGCAAAAGGAACTCCAGCGAGTGAGGCGCTGATTTTTGTAGGCGAAAACCGACGGCGGCCCACCCCGCTGCAGCGCCGCCCCTTCAGCGCTGCAGGTCAAGGCCCGGGGGGTACAGGCGGTTCCACGGCGTTGCCTTTTCAAACGCAAACGCCGCGCGCAATATCGTCGGCTCGGCAAAGGGCCGCCCGATCACCTGGATGGAAACCGGCAGGCTGTTGGCCGAAAGCCCTGCCGGAACGGCAACCGAGCACAAATCAAGCAGGTTCACAAAACGCCCGAAGCGCGACAGCGGCGTGGCCAGTTCGTCGACCTCGCTCACCGGTATGGCGGTGATCGCATTGGTCGGGAACACGCAGACATCCACGCCGTCCATGGCGTCCAGCATCGCGGCCTTGGCGGCCTCGCGGTCGCGCAGCAGGCTGATGTACTGGGCGGCCCCGATGTCCCGGCCCAGCATGATCCGCCGCTTGATGTTCGGGTCGAACTCCAGCTCGTTGCGCTCGAAAAGCGTGCCAAGGCTGGCGTAGCCTTCCGCACTCATCAGGCTGCCCGCGATGCGCATCGACTGCGCCAGGCTTTGCGGCAGCGGCTTGTCGACCAAAGTCATGCCCAGCCCGGTGAACACGGCAAGCGACCTGTCATAGGCCTCCAGAACCTCCGCGTCCACGTCTTCGCGTTCGGCCCGGGGCAAGGTCCATACCCGCATTCCCCTGACATCTTTTTCGATCTCCTGGGTGACCGACCGCACGGGTGAGCGGCGCGACACCACGTCTTTCGGGTCAGGCCCCGCCAGCGCGTCCAGCAGCGTGGCGCAGTCTTTCACGGTCCGCGTGATGGGCCCCACCGTGTCGTGCGTGGGGCACAGGTCAATGAGGCCGTAACGGCTGATCAGCCCGTGCGTTGTCTTCAGCCCCACCAGCCCGCAAAGCCCGGCCGGGATGYGAACGGAGCCGCCGGTGTCTGTGCCCAGCGCGRCAGAGGCCATGCCTGCAGAAACTGCCACTGCCGAGCCGCTGCTGGAGCCGCCAGGCACGCGGTGGGTTTTCAGATCCCACGGGTTCCAGGGCGTGCCCATGGAGGTGTTGGTGCCCCAGCCGCCAAAGGCGAATTCCACCGTGTGCGTTTTGCCCAGGACAATCACGCCGGCCGCCCTCAGCCGGTCAACCACCGTCGCCGTGATGGAAGAGGTGCGTGGCGGCAGCGACCTGGAGCCCGCAGTGATCGCGTGGCCCTTTATTTCAAACAGGTCCTTGACGGCCATGGTCACGCCGTGCAGCGGGCCGACCGTAAACCCGGCCTGCCTGAGTTTGTCGAGGCCGCGCGCAGCCTGCAGGGCTTCATCCGCATAGACGTCTACATACGCGTGCAGCTTGGCGTCAAAGGCATCTATGCGCGACAGCTGGTGTTCGACCAGCGCTTCGCTGGTGGTCTCTCCGCTGGCAAGCGCTTCGAGCGTCTGCTCCATGGAGGCATAGGCAAGCGAGGCATTGGCGGTGTTGGAGGTGTTGGAGGTGTTGGCAGTGTGGGCGACAGCAGTCATGCGGCCCCCATCACGCGCCGCCCGCGCGAAAGGCGTTTTTCAAGCGCCCGTGAAACCATCGAGAGGGGAAAGGCAATCGCAAAGTAAAAAGCCCCCACCAGCAGGAAGATATGCAGCGGGAGGAAAAATTCGCTCGACATGGCCCGTGCCGTGAGCATCAGCTCGTCCGTGGCGATCAATGCGCACAGCGAGCTGTCTTTCAGCAGCGCCACATAGGTGTTCAGCAGCGGGGGCAGCATGACGCGCAGCGCCTGGGGAAACACCACGTGCATGAACACCTGGCGCGGCGCCAGCCCAACGGCGAGGGCCGCTTCACGCTGGCCCCGGTGAATGGACTGCAGGCCACCGCGCAAGATCTCGGCAACATAGGCCGCGCCGTGCAGTCCCAGCCCGATCACGCCGGCCCAGAAGCCCGGCAGCGTGAGGCCGAGCGGCGGCAGCGCAAAGTAGAGCGCCAGCAGCAGCGCGAGCAAGGGCACGGTGCGCACGAACTGGATGAAGAAGTTCGCGGCAAAGCGCAGGGCCGGCCGACCGCTGCGGATCATGGCCGCCAGGGCCGCGCCCAAAAGCAGCGCCATCACAAAGCCCGCGGACGACAGCTTTGCCGTCACTTTGGCCGCTTCGGCAAGGCGTGGCGCCCACTCGGGCCAGTATTGCAGGAAGACTGCAAAGAAGCTGTTCATCGCTTGTTCTCCATACGATTTTCGGCCCTGGCAAATCCCCAACTGACCGGCAGCACCATGGCCGCGTACAACAACATGGCGGCCAGGTAGATCAAGGTGGTTTCAAAGGTGGATGTCACCAGGTTTCTGGCAAAAAACATGATTTCCGGCGCGGCAATGGCCGACGCGATGGACGTGTCTTTGAGCAGCTGGCTGGTGTAGTTGCCCAGCGATGGCCAGGTCACCCGCAGCATTTGCGGCAACAGCACGTGAACCAGCGTCTGCCGCGGCGTCATGCCGACCGACAGCGCCGCCTCGCGCTGCCCGGCATGAAGGCATTTGAGTCCGGCGGCAAACACATCGCACAGCACCGCCGCGCCCACCAGCCCCAGCCCCAGGATGGCAGCCACCAGCGGCGAAAGCCGAACACCCACAGCCGCCAGCCCGAAATAGATCACAAAGAGGTGGGCCAGCGCCGGTACATTGCGCATCCATTCGATGTAAGCCGCAATGGCCAGCTTCAGCAGGCGAAAGCGCGCGAAGGTAACGGTTACCGCCAGCAGCATTCCACCCGCCAGCGCAATGGCAAAAGCGCCCAGGGCGACTATCGCGGCGGTCACTGCGCCGCCCATCAGTACGGCAAGGATGCTCCCGAAGATTCCGAGCTGTTCCATCACCTGGCCAGCCCCGGGTTGTCGGCCACCTGGCCCAGGAAGCTGCGGGTGCGCTCCAGCTGCGGGTTGTTGATGACATCGACTGCGGGGCCTTGTTCCACAATGTGGCCGCCGTCCATGAAAATCACGCGGTCTGCCACGTCCCTCGCAAAGCGGATCTCATGCGTGACCAGAATCATCGAGCGGCCCTCTTCGGCCAGCTCACGGATCACCGTCAGCACTTCGCCGACCAGCTCCGGGTCAAGGGCAGAGGTCGGCTCGTCAAACAGAATCAGTTTGGGTTGCTGGGCCAGGGCCCTGGCAATGGCCACGCGCTGCTGCTGGCCTCCGGATAATCGCTCGGGGTATTCGTTGGCCTTGCTGGAAAGGTGAACCTTCTCCAGCATGGCGTCGGCCAGCTCATACGCCTCGTGTTTTGACATGCCGCCGGCCTTGATGGAACCCAGGGCCACGTTGTCGCGAACGTTCAGGTGCGGCCACAGGTAAAACAGCTGGAACACCATGCCGATTTCGCGCCGCTGGGGTGCAAGTTCGCGGTCATTCATGAAGCGGAACCCGCCATGCTTGGTGGGTACCTGGCCTATGCGTTCGCCGTCCAGCACGATGGCGCCTTCGCCCGGTTGTTCCAGAAAATTCAGGCAGCGCAGGCAGGTTGACTTTCCGGAGCCGCTGGGGCCGATCAGTGACAAGGTTTCGCCTTTGCGCAGGTCAAAGGAAATTCCCTTGAGCACTTCAAGGTCGCCGTAGCTTTTCTTCAGCCCGTCGACGGTTAGCAGTGTGTTGTTCATGGGGTTCAGTTTTTTTGACGCAGACGAACGCATGAGAAAACACGCGTTCGCCTGTCCATGCTTCAAGGGCTTACTTGCAGGAGGGCAGTTTCCAGTCGGCGGGGCGGTCTACGCCGGCGCGGAAGTTCTGGCCCACGGGCACGTACCAGACGTCTTGCACCAGGCCGTATTTGCCACCGATCTTCTTGAGCTCACAGCTCTGCCAGAGCTTGGCGATCTCCGCGTTCACGGCTTTGGCGAGTTCCGGGTTGTCCTTGTTCATGCCAAACACCACCTGGCCCAGCCCGGTCAGCAGCGGGTAGTCGGGGTTGTTGTCAACGAAGGCGTTGAACTTCAGCTTCCATTGCGGGTTGCGCGAAATGGCGTACTGCATCACGGGCGGGTCGCCGATGACGGCGTCAATACGTCCGGCCAGCAGGTCGCGCACGGCAGCGTCGGATGTGTCATACATCGTCAGTTGCAGGCCGGTGATCTTGCGAAGCTCGGGAATGAACGAGAACCCGGTGATCGTGCCGACCTTCTTGCCTTCCAGGTCCTTCAGGTGCGACCAGTTGGTCTTGCTCGACTGGGTGATGCCGTTCTTGAAGTAATGAATCGGGTCGCTCAGGGCCATGATCTTTGAGCGCTGCTCGGTCCAGCCCATGGTGCCAGCCATCACGTCGACACGTTTGGCCTGCACCGAAGCAATGGTGCCCGACCATTCCATGAGGGCGGGCTTGACCTTGAGCTTCACGGCTTCCGCCACGCGCTGCAGGATTTCGCCGTCATAGCCAATCATGGCGCCGTCCTGGTAGCCGGTGCCCGGCATGTCGCCGGTGAAGGCGATGGTCAACGCGTCTTTTTCAACGGTTTGCAAGGCCTGGGCGTTGGCAGACGGCAGCACCGCCCCCGCGGCGAAAAGCATGCACAAGAGGCGTGCGGCGAAATTTTTTTTCATGAAAACTCCTGATGGTGGTTAACGAAACGCTCACTGACGGGGTGGATGGTATGAAGCGTCATCAACTTGTCATAGGAGGCTTTGGCAGGTAAATTGAACGTATGCGACATTCAGGAAAATTACCCAAAAAAGGCGCTTCGGCGCCCAAGGCTGCGGCGGCAAGGCGCCCAAAGCATGCCCCCGCCAAGGCCAACAGCGCGGCCAGTGCGCACGTTGAGGGCAACCACCTGGTAGACCGGCTTGACGCGGCCAGGGCCAAAACGCCCCCTAAAACCGGGGTGGAGCTGAGGGTCGGAATTTTTCTGTGCGCGCGCTTTCCCCTGTTGTCGCTGGCGGGGCTGTGCGATGCGCTGCGACACGCCGCAGACCTGGGCGACCAGAGCCGGCAGCTTCGCTGCACGTGGGCGGTGCTCAGCGCCACCGGCGAGCCTGTGGCCTCCAGCTGCGGCGTGGAGGTGGCCACGCTGCCCGCAGCGTCATCGGAATGCAACTTTGACTATGTGGCCGTCATTGGCGGCTTGCTGCCCTTCATGAAAACGGCCGACCCCCGGGGTGTGAAGTTTTTGAACCAGGCCGCAAAAGCCGGAGTGCCCTTGATTGGCATTTGCACCGGCAGCTTTGCGCTTGCGCGGCACGGGTTCATGCAAGGCCGCATGGCCTGCGTGCACCCCTTCCATGTCAATGACTGGAAGGAAGCTTTTCCCGATTTGCCCTTCACCACCAACTGCGACTACATCTTCGACGGCGACCGGATCACCTGCGCAGGAGGCATTTCAATCATTGAGCTGGCCACGGAGCTGATTCGCCTGCATTGCGGGCCGGACCGCGCCGCCAAGGTCGTGCACCAGATGACGGTGACCCGCAAATCCGCGATTTCGCACGTCGCACGCCGGCGCGCGCTGGGCTATGCCTCTGCCGACAACGACAAGCTCCGCCAGGCGATTGTGCTGATGGAAAAGAACATCACCACGCCGCTTGAAATTTCCGTCATCGCCAAAATTGTGGAGTCAAGCAGCCGCCAGCTGGAGCGGGTTTTTCTGGCAGAAACGGGCGCTTCGCCTTCAGGGTTTTACCGCAACTCGCGGCTCAAATACGGCCGCTGGCTGCTGACATCAACCGATTCGCCGGTGAGCACCATCGCCTACGAATGTGGCTTTGCCGATGCCTCGCACTTCATTCGGCATTTTCAACAGCTGTATGGCGTTTCACCCGGGCGGCTGCGAAAGGCGCTGCCTGCGGTGGAAGCTTAGGCGCCCAGGGGGCGCTGCCGGTCTCTTCAACTTCTTCATACCGCGGCAGCTCTACCCAGAAGATGCTGCCCCGCCCGCGGCGGTCTGTCATGCCGACCGGGTGCCCCAGCAGCTGGCTCAGTCGGTAGACGGCCGCCAGTTGAAGCCCAAAGCCCTCGGCCGTGCCCAGCTGCGGAATGCCTTCAGAAACCGTCTGCTGGCGCTCACGCGCAATGCCCACGCCCGTGTCCCAGACTTCTATGCGCCACTTGCCCTGGCGCTGCCGCGCAGCCAGCAGCACGCCGCCGCCATGCGTGTTGCGCAAGGCGTTCGTCAGCAGGCAGCCCACCAGCCGCGCCAGCAGCACCGGGTCTGACAACGCCCGCCCCGCGGCGGTCCGGGTGCGCAGGCGCAGGCGCTTTTCATCTGCCAGCGGCATGTGTTCTTCAGCCACGGCCTGGATCAGATCCGTCATGTGCACCGGCTGCATGTGCACGCTGGTCGAAGCCGGGTCCAGCCCCGCCAGGCTGAACAGCGATTCAAAAATTTCGTCGATCTTGTGCGTGCAATCCGCAATCTTGCGCGCAATCTGCACCGCAAACTCGGGCTCCTGGGTCAGCCAGTCGGCATACGGGCCCAGCGCCTGCACCGGCTGGCGCAGCTCGTGTGCGGCGCTGGCAATAAAGCGGCTGCGCACGATTTCGGCCCCGGCCAGTGTCTGTTTACGCTCTTCCAGGGCCTTGACGAGTTGCTGGCGGTCAAATTGCCGCTCCAGGCTGATGTGTTTGGCCCGGTACATGCGCCGCCCCGTGACATGGGCCACCCACAGAAACACCAGTACCACCCCCATCCCGGCGCCGGTGTCCAGCACCGAAGACATGCCCGCCGTCAGGTCTATGCGCCAGGCCAGCGCCGCCAGCACCGCCGCGCTCAGGCCGTTGCAATACGCCGAGAAGGTGCGCATGCACGGCGGTGAAGAAGCCACCGCAACCGCCGCAATGGCCGAAAGCACCAGCATGCACAGCAGCTGGTCTTCAATAGGCGCCTGGCGGTACACCACAAACATCAGCGAACCCCAGACCACCGCACTGAGCGGCCAGGCCCACCCATAGAGCGACATGAACTCCCGCAGCGCCACCCCGTCGGCCTCCGCCACACGCTTGCTGTAAGCATGCAGGATGGCATAGCGCACCAGCGTTGTCGCGGCCGCTGCCGCGGCCCATACCCACAACTCCCAGGCCGGCACATCGCGGTACAGCATGGCCACGATCACCACAATCACCACCGCGCTCGCATGCAGTGTCGGCGGCGCATGCCGCATAAACGTCAGGGCCAGCTGCGTGCCGACCCAGGCCTCGCGTGCGCTCATCGCAGGGCGGCTCCGGTGGTGGGTGGCAGGGCGGGTGTCATGGCGAGGGGATTCGTTTGGGGGCGGGGTGGAATTGGGAAGCAGCTGTATCGGCGATTTTCCTCTTAGTGCCGGGGGGGTAGAAGAGGGTGGGAGTTGGGGTTTTACTTAGGTGGTTTACGGAAATTTGCCCTGCTTGCACAGGAAGGCTTTCATGAAGCCTTCTTGGCAGAGTATCAAACAATGTGGCGCGGGCGCTGGGCGTGTGCCGTGTTCTATGGGCTTCTTCACGGCAGCCAGGGCGTAGAGGTCTTGTTTGTTGCCCCRCCAGCCTTGTGCCCATCTTGCCAGTGTTGGCGGCGTTGGGCGAGCCGTCTTTTGTTGTCTTTGGGCGGTGGTTACACGGGCGGAACGTGTACCTTTTTATTCATGGGGTATGTGCGTGCCTAGCCGGTGCCCTCCTTTTGCATGCCAGAGCCAACCGCCACGAATGGCAGACCTGGCTGCGCGGCGCTGGCGTACCCGACCTGCAGGGCACAGGTGAACAGCTGTTTGACACGCTAGACATGTGCGTCCAGAGCGCAGAGCGCGGGCAGGGTGTTGCCATTGCCGACGCTGCGTTGTTCGCTGATCTGATTGCCTCGGGGAAAGTCGTGAAGCCCTTCGACATAGAGGTCGACAGTGGGAATGCCTATTTCCTCACTTATCCGCCTGAGCGGCGGGAGCAGCGGAATATTCGGCTGTTTGAGGAATGGATGCTATCTGTGCTGCACGGGCAAGGCTGAAGCCACTAAAGAGGCTCGGCGCGATGGTAGCGCTGGCCTATCCGATGTGAAGGATTCGAAGTGGAGGAGAATCGATCCGAACAACGGGGAGCAGACATGGAGACGACGATCTTTTCGCCCAACTTGGACCGTCTCGGCAAGTTGCGAATTCAGGAGGCGACCGAGTTTTTTGGCAGGCTTCTTTGGTGCGAAGCCGCACGGCTTGGGCTCGTCAACATCGTTGTCTCGGGAGACGTCAACAGCAGCGATGGAGGCATCGACGCAAAGGCAGATCGCGTCGGTGGCAGAGACGGGCACTCGTTCCACTATCAGATCAAGACGGGAACGGCGTTCAAACCCTGGCAGCCGGCGGCTGTTGCCAAAGAACTCTTCGGCGCCTCTGACGCAAAGCCCTCCAAAGCCAAGCTTGGCTCCGCTGTGCGTCGTTGCCTCGACATAGGCGGAACCTACGTAATGGTTTCGCTTGGTCAAGACCTTCTCGCCGAAAACCATTCCCAGGCAGTGGGACTGCTGAAATCCGCTTTCAAGGCGTGCGGCTACAAAACTGCGCTGGTCGAAGTGTGGGGCGTGAGACAGATCGCGAACATGACGGAGCGCTATCCATCACTGTGCTTGGACCTTGGTGGCCTGGGGGACGTCCGCTTTCAGGCTGTCGGCTCATGGGCTAAGAACGGAGACATGACGCCGCGAGTTTCGTTAGGCGAGTCACAGACTGAGTTCATTCGCAGGATCCAGGAAATTCTCATAGGGCCTGAGATTCAGCACGCGCGAATTATTGGCGAGCCGGGCATCGGCAAGACCCGATTGGCGCTCGAAGCCATCCAACAACTACCCATG
>NZ_JBFUBD010000102.1:0-9173 GCF_056405935.1 Polaromonas sp. P1_E3 | reverse complement strand
CTACACGCTGGAGAAAGGCGTTGATCCTTCTCCAGCGCTGCATCGGTACGCGCTCGAGTTGCTTTTCACGGGCCTGCGGGAACAGTATTCGGCAAGGAACCAGGAGGCCATCAAAAGATGGCCGCAATTTAGCGTGTCGGATTGTTTTGACCTTTACTACGACTGTGCCGCTGCGCTTCCGGAAATTCTGCCGGCAGAAAAAGTACAGGACCTCCTTTCCTGCACGGCGCATGCGGGGGGTGCGCCTTGCTTGTTTTCGAGCTTTAGTGACCCACCATACGGTTTCAGGAAAGATGCTGACGCGAAGGCGCTGTTTGATCAGTGGTGTCAAATTTTAGGTTTGATCCCGGGCCATTTTCCTGAGGTGAGCGATTGGGTTGGCGACCCCGATCTTGAGCCATCGCGCAGCGAATGGAGTAACTATTTTGAAGCAGGAAAAGAGTGGTGGGGCATTTGGTGCCTGACGGTATGGAATCCTGTTACCCGCACATTGGGCGTGCTGGCCGCCAGCACGAGTGATTAATGAAAGAAGAAAAATGATTGAACTCGATGGCTCGCAAGGCGAGGGGGGCGGGCAGATTTTGCGCACGGCGCTGGCACTGAGCCTGGTGACGGGCAAGCCGTTTCGCATGGACAACATCCGTGCCCGGCGGCCCAAGCCCGGCTTGATGCGCCAGCACCTGGCCTGCGTGAACGCGGCTGTGGCGGTGGGCGGCGGCGTCGATCAGACCTCTGCCGTCAATGCCGACGGCCAGGCCGTGCAGATCGGCGAGACCACGCTGCTCTTCACGCCCGGTGAGGTGCGCGCGGGCGACTACGAATTTGCGGTCGGCTCGGCCGGCAGTTGCATGCTGGTGCTGCAAACCGTGCTGTGGCCGCTGCTCCAGGCCAAAGCTGCCTCCACGCTGCACCTCAGCGGCGGGACGCACAACCCCATGGCGCCGTCGTGTTCCTTCCTGGCCCTGCTGGCGCCTTACTTTGCCGGCAATGGAGAGGCGCTGTTTGACATTGAGTTGCGTCGCCACGGCTTTTATCCCGCCGGCGGCGGAGAGGCGCGCGTGCGCCTGTATCCACCCGCGCAAGGCTTTGCGGCCATCCACCTCATGGAGCGTGGCACGTTGCTGGAGGCTTATGCCGAATGCCTGCATGCCGGCCTGCCGCGGGGCGTGGCCGAGCGTGAGCTGGCCGTGCTGCGCCAGGGGCTGGGCTGGGAAGATAGCTGCCTGCGCGACCGGGGCCTGCGCAGTAACGAAGGGCCGGGCAATGCGCTGCTGGCCGTCCTGCGCTACGAACACATCACCGAGGTGTTTGCAGCCTACGGCGAAAAGAGCGTCAGTGCCGAGCAGGTCGCGCGCCGCCTGGTGCAGGAGGTGAAGGACTACCAGGCCCACCAGGCGCCGGTAGGCCCGCACCTGGCAGACCAGCTGATGATCCCCCTGGCCTTGGCCGGTTTGCAGGGGAAGGTGGGTCGTTACCGGGCGACGGAACTGACCGAGCACGCCCGCACCAACGCACGGACCATTGAAGCCTTCCTGCCCGTGAAGTTCTCATGTGAGCCATGCGGTGCGGGAACGGTGATTTCGTTGCAGATGTGATGAATAGCGGGTCAATCCCGGCCGATGCATGCCAGTATGAAAAACTGCAGTGCCTTGCTGGTGGTGGTCCGGGACCGGATAAGCCTTACAGTATGGGCTGGTCGCATGAGGAAACTGTATGTCCAACGGCAAAAATACACTGCCATCCGGCGCCCCCGATAAAGCCCACATCGAGGACGCGATCGACAAGGTCAACCGGCAGGTCAAGATCCTGCGGGCCTTCAAAATATCGGTGACGCAGACTGGCTGGGATTCGAGCGTGGAGTCCCTGCAAAAGAAAGTTAACA
Organism: Polaromonas sp. P1_E3; assembly: GCF_056405935.1. Classification (NCBI taxonomy): domain Bacteria; kingdom Pseudomonadati; phylum Pseudomonadota; class Betaproteobacteria; order Burkholderiales; family Comamonadaceae; genus Polaromonas; species Polaromonas sp. P1_E3. The sequence continues at coordinate 7,291 of NZ_JBFUBD010000102.1, read as the reverse complement.
CCACCCTGGCCGACAGCTTTGGCATGGGCACGCCCGAATACCGGCAGTTTGCCGTTGCGATACAGGATTTCCTGCTGGACAAAACTTTCGGCGACCGCTTCACGGACGACGAACGCCAGCAAAAAGTCAGGCAAGGGATTGATCTGGCCATCATGCGCGTGAACGCAGCCAAGAAGCTGCTGAACGACTACCTCAATGGCACTGCGGTGCCGATGGCGGAGCCGGTTGCGGAGGTGAAGCCGGTGTCGCCGCCCCCACCAGCACCAGCACCTGCACCTGCACCGGAACCCGAACCGGAACCGGAACCGGAACCGGAACCGGAACCGGAACCGGAACCGGAACCGATCTCCGCGCCTTCACCTTCCATTCCAACGAGGATGCCCATGTCCAAGACCGATCTCACTTCCTCATCCGCCACCGCGCCGCAAGCCGTGTCCKGTTCTCGCGTGGCTATCCTGGGCTTGGGCGGAGATGCCGTGGGCGACGCGTGTGAGTTCATGGAGCAGCTGGGGCTGGAGGCGGCAATCCTCGACGCCGTCTCTGTCGACCAGCTCGAGGGGCTGCGAAATGTGGCGTTTCTGCTTCTGTTGCCGGGCAAAAAGTCCGACGCGCCTGCGGCCATGCTGGCCATCGGCTTCATGCTCGCGGCGATCGGCCGCGGCCGTATAGCCTGCCTGCAGTCCGAAGACGACGCTGTGCCGGATGTCCTGAAGGGCGCGACATGCATTACGGTCGACGAGGAGGGCTTGTGGCGGCTGCTGCTGGCACGCGAGATGAAGCGCGCAGGCCTCCAGGTGGATCTGAACCGTGCCGTGTAAGCGATGCACCGTCGCGACCTTGCTATTGATTTGGTAGCTGCTTGCGCCCGCCTTTATTGGCTTGAAACCGGTTTTTCATGCTGAATTTTGCCTGCAGGCGATCCGCCGGGTTTAAGCTTCGCCTCATCGGGCGCTGTTAGCCTCGCGGCCATGTTGAACCGCATCCCCTCTTTCCTGCGCCATGTCGGCCCAGGCGTTGTCACCGGCGCTGCCGATGATGACCCCTCCGGCATTGCCACCTACACGCAGGCGGGGGCACAGTTCGGCACCGGGTTGCTCTGGACGGTGTTTTTGTCGCTGCCCTTCATGATTGCCATCCAGCTGGTGAGCGCGCGTATTGGGCGTGTCACCGGCAAGGGCGTGGCGGCCAACCTGCGGGAGCACACGCCGCGCGCCTTTTTGATGAGCATGGTGTTTCTGCTGGTGATTGCCAACACCATCAACATCGCGGCCGACATTGCCGCCATGGGCGAGGCGCTGCAGCTGGCGGTGGGCGGCGGTGACCACTTTCATGCAGTCGCCTTCGGCATCATCACCGTGCTGCTGCAGGTGTTTGTGCCCTACCGCAAGCTGGCGCCCATCCTCAAATGGCTGACGCTCTTCCTGTTTGCCTATGTGATCGCCGTGTTCCTGGTGCAGGTGCAGTGGGCGCAGGTGCTGCACGACCTGGTGGTACCCAAGCTGCAATGGACCTCGGGCTACTGGATGATGATCGTCGCGCTGCTGGGCACCACGATTTCGCCTTACCTGTTTTTCTGGCAGGCCTCGCAAGAGGTCGAAGAGCTGCGCCTGAAGGGTGGCGTGCTGGGCGCTGAAAAGAAGATCCGCCGCGACCTGCGCCGCGTCAAGCGCGACACCTACATCGGCATGTTTTTCTCCAATGCCGTTGCCTTTTTCATCATGGTGCTGGCCGGGGCGGTGTTGTATGCGGCCGGCATTCACGACGTCACTTCGGCCGCGCAGGCGGCACAGGCCCTGCGGCCGCTGGCCGGCGACTTTGCCTTTGCGCTGTTTGCCGGCGGCATCATCGCCACCGGCCTGCTGGCGGTACCGGTGCTGGCTTCATCGGCCGCCTATGCTGTGGCCGAAGCCTTCGGCTGGCCCGAGGGCCTGGAGCGCCACTGGTACGAGGCCAAGCGTTTCTACGCCATCATCGTCATCGCCACCGTGGTAGGCACGGGCATGGACTTCACCCCCATCGACCCGATGAAAGCGCTTTACTGGAGCGCCGTGATCAACGGCGTGGTGGCCGTGCCCATCATGGCCGGCCTGATGCTGCTGGCGGGGCGCAAATCGGTGATGGGCAACTTCACTTCGGGTCTGAAAACCACCTGGTTTGGCTGGGGTGGGGTGGTGGTAATGGGTTTTGCGGTGGCGATGATGCTGCTGGATCTGATCCGCCCCTTGTTCTAGGCTTCCCGGCGACGAACCCACAAACGCTGCGGCCCCGCGCCCTGCCCGGCGAGCCGGTCATATGGGTTGCGCAGCCGGCATTTGTCAATCGACAGGCAGCCGCAGCCTATGCAGTCGTCCAGGGTGTCGCGCAGTTTCTTGAGCTGCGCCATGCGCTCGTCCAGGTCGGCGCGCCAGGCAGCAGACAGGCGTTCCCAGTCCGCGCGGCTGGGCGCTGCTTTCGCGGGCAAGGTGGCCAGCGCGGCTTCGATGTCGGCCAGCGCGATGCCCACGCGCTGCGCGACCCGCACAAAGGCCACGCGCCGCAGCATCTCGCGCGCGTAGCGGCGCTGGTTGCCTTCGGTTCGGGTGCTGCTGATCAGGCCTTTGGTCTCGTAGAAGTGCAGGGTGGACACCGCCACGCCGCTGCGGCGCGCCATGTCGCCCACCGAGAGCGTGGGGAAGATGCCGGCCTGTTCCAGTTCCGTGGGCATGGGAATCCTTTTGCAAAGAGTGCTTGACCTCAACTTTACTTGAGGTTTCAGACTCCGGAATTCCGCAAGCCAATCCGGCCTGCCATTTCAAAGGAGTTGTCTCATGCCAGGTGAATCTTCAACCCCCGCATCCACGTCGGTGTTCCGCATCGACAAATTTGTGGTGCCTTCGCAATCGATCTCCGTGTTTGTAGAGCGCATCCATCATGTTCAGAGTATGTTGGCCGCGTTGCCGGGCTGCTTGCAGAAGCATGTGTTGACCCAGACGGGCGACAGCAGCGAGTTCGATGTGGTGACCGTGGTCGAGTGGGCCAATGCCGATGCGGTGGCCGCCGCCCAGACCGTCATGCAAAAGCAGCTCGCCAGCGAAGGCTTTGACATTCAGGCTTTCAGGAAAAAGCTGGGTGTGCGCGGGGATTCGGGGATGTATCGCGAGGCTTGAGTTGCAGCACCGGTACAGACAAAGCCATCATCACCGCGTCACAAATCAATGCAAAAGTGGGGTGCGGAACAGCAGTTTTGGTCATGATTCCTCCTGCATTTGGAGGGTGTGAGGTTGCCAGCTGCTGCCTAGACTTGTTTCACTCAACTTCTTGGGAGTGCGCCATGCGTCTTGCTACTTTCAATGTAGAGAACATGTTCGACCGTGCCAAGGCCCTGAACTCGCAGGACTGGGGCGAGGGTAAGCCGGCACTGGAGGCGCACAAGGAGCTGAACACGCTGTTTGAGAAGGCCGCCTACAGTGCGGCTGACAAGAAACGCATGCTCAAGCTGATGGAAGATAACGGGCTGCTGAAGACCGACGAAGGCCCTTTGCTGATCCTGCGCAAGATACGCGGCCAGCTGATCAAGCGGCCGCGTGTGGGTGATGCGGAGATAGTCGCGGCCGGGCGCAAGAGCTGGATAGGCTGGGTTGAACTCAAGACGGAACCCGTCAATGAAAAGGCCACGCTCAACACCGCGCGCGTGCTGCGCAGCATCAAGGCCGACGTGCAGGCCGTGATCGAATCTGAAGACCGCACGACCTTGCGCCTTTTCAACCAGCAGGTGCTGACGGAAGTGGGCGCACAGCCCTTCAAACATGTCATGCTGGTAGACGGCAATGACGACCGCGGCATTGATGTGGGCCTGATGACACGTGACGGCTACCCCATCGTCGGCATACGCTCCCATGTGGATGACGAAGATGCCAAGGGCCTGATCTTCAGCCGCGACTGCGCCGAGTATGAAGTCAGCCTGCCAGGTGGCGGGCGGCTATGGGTGATGGTGAACCACTTCAAAAGCAAGGGCTACGGCTCCCAGGCGGCGAATGACGCCAAACGCAGGCGTCAGGCCCAACGGGTGCGTGATCTTTATGACCAGCACATCGACGATGGCGACCTGTACGTCGCGGTGATAGGCGACCTGAACGAGATCCCGGCCAATGCGCCCATGAACCCCTTGCTGCGTTCAGGTTCTACCTTGACGGATGTATTTGACCACCCGGACTTTGACACGGATGGCCGCCCAGGAACCCATGGCAATTGCACGGCAGCGGGAAAGCTGGACTACATCCTGTTGTCACCGGCGCTGTTTGCGAAAGTAAAAAAGGGCGCGGTGGAGCGGCGTGGCATGTGGGGCGGTGTGAACGGCACCTTGTGGCCGCATTTCCCCGAAGTCAGCAACGCGGATGAAGCCGCCTCGGACCACGCCGGCTTGTGGGTGGACCTGGATATCTGAAACCTGGACCGGAACCTGAGAGTGCGGCCTCAGGCCAAAGCGCGCAGGATGTTTTCCGCGGTGGCTGGCGCCGCCAGCCTGACTGGCAGGTTAGCCGGCTGGCACGCGCCCACCGCATCCCGCAGTGCCTCATACACACTGATCGCCAGCATCAGCGGTGGTTCGCCCACGGCCTTGCTGCCGAAGACATTGTCTTCGCGGTTGGGCTCGGGCCATAAATCGACCTTGAAGTGTTCCGGTATGTCGCCGGTCGCGGGAATTTTGTACGTGCTGGGCGCGTGCGTGGTAAGGAGCCCCTTGTCGTTCCACACCAGCTGCTCGGTCGTGAGCCAGCCCATGCCCTGCACAAAGCCGCCTTCGATCTGGCCGATGTCGATGGCCGGGTTGATGGACGTGCCCACGTCATGCAGGATGTCGACTTTCAGCACGCGGCTTTCGCCTGTGAGTGTGTCGATGGCGACTTCGGTGCAGGCTGCGCCATAGGCGAAGTAGTAGAAAGGCCGGCCGGTCAGCGTGGCCTTGTCGTAATGGATTTTCGGCGTGCGGTAAAAGCCGTCGCTCCAGAGCTGGATGCGGTTGGCGTAGGCCAGCTTCACGACTTCGGTGAACGGCCGTGCGCCAGTGGGTGTGATGACCTCGCCGCCCTCAAAACGAACAGCACCCGCGCCGCAGCGGTCCAGCCCCGCGACAAACTGCGCCAGGTTGTCACGCACATTGCGCGCTGCGTACTGCGCGGCGCGCGCGTTCAGGTCGGTGCCGGCTGAGGCCGCTGTGGCTGAGGCGTTCGGAATCTTGCTGGTGTCGCTGGCCGTGGCCAGCACCTGGTCGAACGGCACGCCGAGCTCGTCGGCCACGATCTGCGCGACCTTGGTGTTCAGGCCCTGGCCCATCTCGGTGCCGCCGTGGTTCACCTGCACGCTGCCGTCGGTGTACACATGCACCAACGCGCCGGCCTGGTTGAAGAGGGTGGCGGTGAAGGAAATGCCGAACTTCACGGGCGTGATGGCGATGCCGCGCTTGATGACCGGGCTCTTGCTGTTCCAGGCAGAAATGGCCTGGCGGCGTTGCGGGTAAAGCGCAGACCGCTCCAGTTTTGATAGCAGCGGGGCAAGGATGTTGTCCTCGACCTTCATCTGGTAGTGCGTGGTATCGCGGCACCGTTCCGGTGCGGTCGCGCTCACCGGTGTGACGACTTCGTCGCTATACAAGTTGCGTTTGCGAACCTCCAGCGGATCCAGCCCGAGCCTGCGCGCGATATCGCCCATGATGGCTTCAATCACGATCATTCCCTGCGGCCCGCCAAAGCCGCGGAAGGCCGTGTTACTTTGCGTGTTCGTCTTGCAGCGGTAGGACGCGATCTCCACGTCTTCCAGAAAGTAGGCGTTGTCGGCGTGGAAGACCGCGCGGTCAGCCACGGGGCCTGACAGGTCGGCGCTGAAGCCGCAGTTCACCGCCATCATGAGTTTGAGGCCGCTGAGCCGGCCGGTATTGTCAAAACCCACGTCGTACTCATACGCAAACGGGTGCCGTTTGCCGGTGACCATGAAGTCATCGTCGCGGTCCAGCCGCAGCTTCATAGGGCATTTGAGTTTGTGCGCGGCAATGGCGGCCCATACCGCCATCTGCCCCGACTGCGTTTCCTTGCCGCCAAAACCGCCCCCCATGCGCCGGCATTCGACGCGCACGGCGTGGTTGGCGATGCCCAGTGCGTGCGATACCCAATGCTGGATCTCGCCGGGGTGCTGGGTGCTGGAATACACCAGCCACTGCTGCTGCTCCTGCGGTACGACGTAGGCAACCTGGCCTTCGAGGTAAAAATGTTCCTGCCCGCCGACTTCGAGTGTGCCGTGCAGCGTGTGGGTAGCTTTCTTCAAGGCGTGCGCTGCATCGCCGCGCTTCACGAAGACCGGCGGCAGCACATAGCTTTCGGCCTTGAGCGCGTCGTGTACTGTCAACAGTGCGGGCAGAGGCTCGATATTGCACACCACCTTTCGCGCGGCGCGGCGGGCCTGCATGACCGTATCGGCTACCACCACGCCAATCACCTGGCCGATGTGCTGCACCGTGTCTTGTGCAAACACCGGTTCGTCGTGCGAGAAATTGCCCAGCACCGGGTCGCCCGGAATGTCGCGCGCCAGAATCACATCACGCACGCCTGGCATCGCCAGGGCCGCTGCGGTGTCAACGCCCAGCAGCTTGCCGTGTGCCACGCTCGACAGGATGGGCGCGGCATGCAGCGTGCCGCGTATCTCGGGGATGTCATCGATGTAAGTGGCCGCACCGGCTACTTGCGCGCGCGCGCTTTCATGCGGTGTGGAGCGGCCCGCTGCCTGCGTGCCTGCAGGTTTTTGGTCAAGCGACGTTTTTTCCGCCAGGTCCGTGGGAGGCACATCGCCGGCGCGAGCATTGGCTACGCGTACATCCGGGTCGGCCACCGCGTCGCGGCTGAGGGAGATGTCTTTTGCGGCGGTCATGCGGCTTCCTCCAGGCGGAAGCTGGCCAGGTTGATCTGCTGCATGCCTTGGCTTTCCAGCCAGTAGCGCTGCAGCAGGTTGCCCAGGACCTGGCTGCGGTACCCGGCGCTTGCCCGCATGTCTGAAATGGGTGAGAACTCCGCGCGCAATGTCGCCATTGCGTGCTGCACGGTGGCCTGCGTCCACGGCTGGCCCTTCAGTGCCGTCTCGGTCTGTATGGCCCGCACCGGCGTGGCGGCGACGCCGCCTGCGCCAATGGAAGCAGCGACCACGGTGTTGTTTTCAATCTGCAAATTGATCGCCAGGCAGACGGCAGAAATATCGTCGTCGTAGCGCTTGGAGATTTTGTACACCTTCATGGCTTCCAGCGGTTGCGGCCTGGGCACCTTGACCC
>NZ_JBFUBD010000101.1:0-9224 GCF_056405935.1 Polaromonas sp. P1_E3 | reverse complement strand
AGCTTGTCGATGTCACCGGCGGCTTCCACCGCGAGGTTCAACCTGAAACCCCGCAGGCCCAGGCTGGCCGTGAGCCGCGTGGCAATCGGGTAGGCCCTCGAATAATGCTCCTGCGCGTTCAGGGTCGGGCTGCCATCGGCGTTCTGCGCCGACACCTCTGGAACAGGCTCGGGCGGCGACTCTACTGCCACCGGCGCCAGCAGGCCCAGTGAAATCAGGTGATTGATGTCTTCGGCAGTTACACCGAACCCCGAGGTGGCCTTGACCACATCGGCCATGCTGCGTTTGCCGTCAAACATGATGAAGGCAGAGCGCTGCCGAGGGGTCAATGCGACGGTCCGGTTCTGTACGGCGGTCTGGCCTAGTTCCGTCTTGGTGTAAATCATCGGCTGGTCTCCAGTAAATGCACGAGGGCGCCACCATTGCGGTGCTTGATATTCAGAGACGCTGTAATGACTTGTTTTTGTCTCTGTTAATTCAATTTACCTCATTTTTACCGGCAACGCACCTTTTCCGGGCATGTTTGCGGCAATGTCCTGCACGCAAAACATCTGTCGACACCTGCCTGACGGCTTCACTCAACCTCGCACACCAGCGTCCATGGCGAGGGCAGCAACAGGTGCGGCCAGTTGCGAAGCACCGTGCTTCTCACCACCCATGTCAATGTCACCGCCCTTGTTCAACAGAAATAATGCCAGCCCGGCAATCACGATAAAACCCACAACAATCTTCCACATCTTTCTTTCTCCCCAAAAAAAAAGCCCCCGGCAAATGGATGGCGAGGGCTCAAAAAACACAAGGCTTTTCAGCCTGAAAAGGCCGGCGCGGGATCCTGTCCTGCACCGGCGCAAAAACCCATCAGTCGTTGGCGTAAATGTCCACGTCCTTGGTTTCCTTGATGAACAAGGTGCCCACCACCAGCGTCATGGCGGCGATGATGATCGGGTACCAGAGGCCGTTGTACATGTTGCCGGTCTGCGCCACGATGGCAAACGCCGTGGTGGGCAGCAGGCCGCCGAACCAGCCGTTACCGATGTGGTACGGCAGGCTCATCGAGGTGTAGCGGATGCGGGTCGGGAACAACTCCACCAGCATGGCGGCGATCGGGCCGTACACCATGGTCACCAGCAATACCAGGTAGAACAGGATGGCCGTGACCATGACCTTGTCGACCTTGGCTGGATCAGCCTTGCTCGGATAGCCGGCGGCCTTCAGGTCGTCTGCCACGAGCTTCTTGAACTCGGCGTCCTTCTTCTTGGCATCGTCGGCGCTCAGGCCTTTGGCGGTGTAGCTGGGGATGGCGGTTTCGCCGATCTTGATGGTGGCCACCGTGCCGGCGGGTGCGACGACGTTGTCATAGCTCACCGAAGCGCCAGCCAGCACCTGCTTGGCGATATCGCACGAGCTGGTGAACTTGGCGGTGCCGGTCGGGTTGAACTGGAACGAGCACTCTTTCGGATCGGCAGTCACAACCACCTTGTTCTTGGCTTGTGCCGCGGCCAGGTCAGGATTGGCGGCCTTGGTCAGCGCGGTGAACACGGGGAAGTAGGTCACCACGGCCAGCAGGCAGCCGGCCATGATGATGGGCTTGCGGCCGATCTTGTCGGAGAGCGTACCGAAGATCACGAAGAAAGGCGTACCCAGGATCAGCGAATAAGCCACCAGGATATTGGCCGTGGGGCCGTCGACCTTGAGCGCCTGCGTCAGGAAGAACAGCGCGTAGAACTGGCCGGAATACCAGACCACAGCCTGGCCGGCGGTCAAACCGACCAGCGCCAGGATCACGATCTTCAGGTTCTTCCACTGGCCGAAAGACTCGGACAGCGGTGCCTTGGAGGTCTTGCCTTCAGCCTTCATTTTCTGGAAGGCAGGAGATTCATTCATGGACAACCGGATGTAGACCGAAACGGCCAGCAGCAGGATGGACACGATGAACGGAATGCGCCAGCCCCAGTCGGCAAATGCGGCCTCGCCCATGGCGGTACGCACACCCAGGATGACCAGCAGGCTCAGGAACAGGCCCAGCGTGGCGGTGGTCTGGATCCAGGAGGTGTAGGCGCCGCGCTTGCCCTGTGGCGAGTGCTCGGCCACATAGACAGCTGCACCGCCGTATTCACCGCCGAGCGCCAGGCCTTGCAGCATGCGCAGGGCAATCAGGATCACCGGGGCGGCGACACCGATGGATGCGTAGTTGGGCAAGAGGCCGACGATGAAGGTCGACAAGCCCATGATCACGATGGTGACCAGGAAGGTGTACTTGCGGCCGATCATGTCACCCAGGCGGCCGAACACCAGCGCGCCGAAGGGCCGCACGATGAAGCCGGCTGCAAAAGCGAGCAGCGCGAAGATGAAGGCAGAGCCCGAGTCCAGTCCGCTGAAGAACTGCTTGGCGATGATGGCGGCCAATGAACCGTAGAGGTAGAAGTCGTACCACTCAAATACGGTGCCGAGCGAGGAGGCGAAAATCACCTTCTTCTGCTCGGCTGTCATCGGCCTGTTGTCGACGGCTGTTGCCATGATGTTGTCTCCAAAATAATGAGACTTCCGGTATGGAAGCTACCTTCATTATTTGGTTTTTGCCTGACCTAGCTCTGACGTGAAACTAACAGGAGCTTTCACGAAACTTATGCGTGGCTGACAAGTCAAGGGGAAACCCTTGAAGAACTTTTCAGCATGCGAAGCACCTCAGGGAAAACGCTTAAAACCTTCTTAGGCCCCGCGTCGAATGCCCGTCGCAACCTTACACGCGGTATTCCAGCCATCACCGTCAAACCAGGGGCTGCCGAGCAGGTACTCGCGCAGCATCGGCAACGCATCCAGACCCCAGAAAATTTTGCCGTCCACCTCAAAAGCCGGCACACCAAAAACGCCTTTGGCAATCGCCGCTTCGGTATTGCTTTTGAGCTGCGCCTTCACGCCTTCGCCCTGCACATCGCGCGCAGGTGCAAGCTGCTTCAGCAGCGCGTCATAACGGGCCGGGTCAGCGGCTTCACCACCGTCACACCAGACATGGCGAAAGAGGGTTTCGCACACATAGCGGTTGGGTGCCCCGCCCTGCCCCTCGGGGCCGCAGGCCACAGCCAGGCGCAACAGCGGCAAGGGGTTGAACGGATGGCTGGCCGGCATCTTCAGCGTGATGCCCAGGCTGTGCGCCAGCCACAGCACCTGGCGGTAAGTCCAGTCGCGTTTGGGCGCAATCTCCGCAGGGCCCAGCTGGCCATAGTGCTTGAGCATGCCCGCGAACAGCACCGGCATGTAGGCCACGCTGTAGCTCACCCCTTTGAGCGCTTCGGGAAGGCGCTCAAACGCCATGTAGGCATAGGGCGAAATCACATCGAAGTAGCACGTGATGTGCTTGATCGCAGGCGCATCACCGGCCGCCGGCATCGCCCTGTGTACGCTGGTCATGGCTGCATCGCAGCCATGCGCTGCTCAATGGTTTTCCAGATATGGCGCTTCGCCGCATCGTCGGCCCCGCTCCACTGCGCGATTTCATCACGCGTGCGAAAGCAGCCTTCGCACAGGCCTGAAGCCGCATTCATGCGGCACACGGAAATGCAGGGCGACGGAACATCGGGCTCGCTGTCCAGCGTGGCCGCACGCAGGGACACCAGCCCGACCGCATGCTTGCGCGCCAGTTTGTCTTCGTCCACATTCACCGCAAAGTCCGACACCGGCGCGCCGGTCAGCAACTCAAGCTGCTGTGGCGACAGCTGGAACACCGCATGCGGGTGGCCCGCCGCCGCCCACACCGTTTCAAAGCGGAACAGCGAACGGTCAATCAGCGTCACGGACGGCGTCGCATGCGCCAGCGGCGACACGCCGCCAATGGAAAATCCCGTGCGTGCTTTCACAAACTCCGCATCGGCGCGCGCCAGGCGCTTGCCGTCGGTGCACACCATGGCCTCGACTTTTTTCTCGTCGACGCGCTGGTCGCCTGACGTCACCACCAGCACGGCGGCATCATCCGACTTGCGGCGAAAAATAATGCTCTTGGCAATCTGGCCCACCTGCACACCCAGCGCATCAGCCGCCTGCTGCGCAGTGCGCGCGGCATCGTCGAGCATGACGGGCGCGTGCAGGTGACCGCGGTCCAGCAGCACGGCAGCAACCCGCTGTACGCCGTCAGGCAACGCTTTCAGTTCAGCTCCACACATGCTCAGGCCCCCACGTTCGCTCATTGCATGTAGCTCTCTGCCCCCCGAGGGGGCGCTGCGCCTGCGGCCCGGCAAAGCCGGTTCCGCGGCCCCGGCTGGGTTTTATGTCATTGCACATTAGTTCTGTCGCTTATTCAGTAGCGCGGTTGCCGCGCGGGAGTTGGGCTTGCGCCCCAGGAAATCGCTGATGAATTTACCCGCATCAATGAGCTTGTCCAGGTCAATGCCGGTTTCAATGCCCATGCCATGCAGCATGTACACCACGTCTTCAGTGGCGACGTTGCCCGTCGCCCCCTTGGCAAACGGGCAGCCGCCCAGGCCGGCCGATGAGGTGTCGTATTGCCAGACACCCATCTGCAATGCCATCAGCGTATTGCCCAACGCCTGGCCGTAGGTATCGTGGAAATGGCCCGAGACATCGTTGATGTCGAAGTGCTTCAAGGTGGCGTCCATGGCGCGCTGCACCTTGAGCGGCGTACCCACACCAATGGTGTCGGCCACCCCTACATGTTGCACACCGATGCCCTTCATCAGGCCGGCGAGCATGCCAACGCGCTCCGGTGCGATCTCGCCTTCATAGGGGCACCCCACGGTGCAGGACATCGCGCCTCGCACATAAATTCCCTTTTCGCGGGCCGCTGCCACGACAGGCGCAAACCGCTCAATGCTTTCGGCGATCGAGCAGTTGATGTTTTTCTGGCTGAAGGCCTCGCTGGCCGCACCGAACACCACGATCTCGTCGGGCCACAGTTCGCGCGGCGGCGCAATCGCGGCTTCAAAGCCTTTCATGTTGGGCGTCAGCACCGAGTAGCGCACACCGGGCTTGCGTTTGATACCCGCCATCACCTCGGCGTTGTCGGCCATCTGCGGCACCCACTTGGGCGACACATAACTCGTGACTTCGATCTCTGTGAGGCCCGCGTCCTGCAGGCGGTGCACCAGCTCGATCTTCACCGCGGCCGGCACCTGGGCTTTTTCATTCTGCAAGCCGTCACGCGGGCCGACATCGACAATTTTGACTCTGGAGGGCAAGGCCATGGTTTTTCCCGTATTCGATTTTCAAGATCAGGTGGCCGCAGGGGCCACGCCGCGCGGGCGCAACCACAAAAGCAGGCCACCAGCCAGCACACCCAGCGCACTGAACAACAAAAGAGCCGCGCCCATGAAGCCCTGCACCAGCACGGAACCCACAATCTCGGCCTGCACCGGGTCGTTTACCGGGTAACGCACCTTCACGGTTTCACCGACCTTGTGCACCGCACCGCCCTGGCGTACCAGGGGGTCCGCTACACGCAGGGTACGGCCATCATGCGCAGAAAACTCAACAATGCTTTTCTGGCCGGCGCTGAGCTTCAGGCGGGACGCTTCATGCCCCACCACCCGCCCGGCCACCGTGCGGGTGTCGCTGCCAAGGCCCAGGCTCGAGGCCAGCAACCAGGCCGCTGCCAGGGCCGTCAAGCCGCTGGGCACCAGCAGCAGCCAGCCCAAAACACTGAGCAACCGGTGGGATGTGGACGATGGCATCAATAAGGCTCCGGCAGCGTGCACTTCGATCGCTTCAGCGCTTCAATAGCCACGCAGGGGATCGACAATACCAGCAACCCGCTCCCCGCGTTCGACGGCACGCACCTTACCCGCAATCTGGGCAATGCTTTCCTCGCGCAGCGTACGGGCCGAGGTGTGCGGCGTGACCGTGATCTTCGGATGCTTCCAGAACGGGTGGTCTGCCGGCAGCGGCTCGGTGTGAAACACGTCCAGCGTGGCGCCCGCCAGGTGGCCGTTGTCGATCAGCGTGATCAGGTCGCCGTCGACCAGGTGGCTGCCGCGCGCCACGTTGATGACATAGCCGCCGGGCCGCAACCGCGACAGCGTGTCGAGGTTCATGATGCCCCGCGTCTCCGCCGTGAGGGGCAAGAGGCACACCAGGATGCGGCTGGCCGCCAGAAAGTCCTGAAACCCCTGCCCGCCCGCATCGCCCGAAAAACACTGCATGCCCTCAATGGTCTTGGGCGAGCGGCTCCAGCCATTGACCGGAAAGTCAAACTGCGCCAGCGCGCGGCTGACACGCTCGCCCAGCACGCCCAGGCCCATCACACCAATGGGGTAGTCGGTACGCAGGCGCGGCTTGCGGTACGACCATTTGCCTTCGGCTATGTCGGCCTCATAGCCGTCGAGCTCGCGAAAGTGGCGAATGACCGCATGGCACACAAACTCGGCCATCTGCACGGACATGCCGGCGTCGTCCAGCCGCACCACCGGTACGCCGGCTGGAAGCCGCAGCTTCATGAGCGCGTCAACGCCGGCGCCAATATTGAAAATGCCTTTGAGCTTTGGCTGCTCGTCAAAGAACTGCTGGGGCGGCGCCCAGACCACCGCGTAGTCTGCCGGCGCCGCGCCGGCGGACCACAGCTCCACCTGCGCATCGGGAAACTCGGCTTTCAGGCCGTCTACCCAAGGCTGGGGTTTGATATCGGAACAACAAAAACTGATGCGCATGAAAAGAATCCCGTTTGAATCAAAGCAAAGTAAAAATCAAACGGCTATTTTCAACAATTCCGAACCCTCGCTCACCTGGTCGCCCGGTGCATACAGCAGCTCCTGCACCGTGCCGTCGGCCGGCGCGGCAATGGTGTGCTCCATCTTCATGGCTTCCATCACGGCCAGCGGCTGGCCCTTGCTCACCTTGTCACCGGCCTTGACGGCAAACGACACCACCTTGCCGGGCATGGGCGCCGTGAGGCGGCCGCCTTCGGCCTGCGCTTCGCCCGCATGGGCCAGCAGGTCGATGGAAAGGATTTGCGTAGCGCCTTTGGCGGTGAACACATGGTCCAGCTCGCCCTGGGCATACACGGCGGCCGTCATGCGCTGGCCGGCAAACTGCACGTCAATGCCCTGGGCGGTTTCGGCAAACACCAGCGGGCCCGAGGCCTCGCCAATCATCAGGCGCAGCGCACCATCGTGCAGGTAGGCCAGCGTTGCCTTGGCGGGTTCGCCGTGAAATTCAAACTCAAAGCGGCGTTCCATCACACCATGCGAGCGCCAGCCATCGCGGCGGCTGAAAGGGTCTGCGCCTTCCATGGCCCGCTCATCCAGCAGGGCTTTGGCCACCGCCGCCGCACCCGCCATGGCCAGGCCCACCGGCTCCTGCTTGAAAAGCACGGCTTCTTCGCGCTGGATCAGCGCGGTGTCGAGGTTGGCTTTGGCAAACGAAGGGCTGCGCACCACATAGCGCAAGAACTGCACATTGGTGCTCAGACCCACGATGCGGGTCTGCGCCAGCGCGTCGTCCAGCCGGGCCAGCGCTTCTTCGCGCGTGGCGCCATGCACGATGAGCTTGGCCACCATGGAGTCGTAATAAGGCGAAATCGCGTCGCCTTCACGCACGCCGTCATCCACCCGGACCTGTCCTCTTTCAAATGCCGTGTGCGCCGGCTTCTTGTAGACGTGCAGCGTGCCGGTAGCAGGCAAGAAGTTGTTGTCGGGTGTTTCGGCGCAGATGCGCGCTTCGACGGCATGGCCGTGGATTCGCAGTTGATCTTGCGCCAGCGGCAGCTTTTCGCCTGAGGCCACGCGCAGCTGCCACTCCACCAGGTCCAACCCGGTGATCGCTTCCGTCACTGGGTGTTCGACCTGCAGGCGCGTGTTCATTTCCATAAAGAAGAAATTCATGCTGCCGTCGGCGCGCTGCTCAACGATAAATTCCACGGTTCCCGCACCGACATAATTCACGGCACGCGCAGCGGCCACGGCGGCCTCACCCATCTGCTTGCGCATGGCTTCCGTCATGCCGGGGGCAGGCGCCTCTTCCAGCACCTTCTGGTGGCGGCGCTGCACCGAGCAGTCACGCTCAAACAGGTAGACGTAATTGCCATGCGTGTCGCCAAACACCTGGATCTCTATGTGGCGCGGGCGCTGGGCATACTTCTCCACCAGCACCGCATCGTCACCAAAGCTGTTGATGGCTTCGCGCTTGCACGATGCCAGCGCCGCGTCGAAGTCTTCCGTCTTGTCGACCGCGCGCATGCCCTTGCCGCCGCCGCCCGCGCTGGCCTTGATCAGCACCGGGTAACCAATGCGGTCAGCCTCGCGCTTGAGCAGCGCCGGGTCCTGGTCGCTGCCATGGTAGCCGGGCACCAGTGGCACGCCTGCTTTTTCCATCAGCTGTTTGGACTCGGCCTTCAGGCCCATGGCCTTGATGGCCGAGGCCGGTGGGCCAATGAAGACCAGCCCCGCGTCGGCACAGGCCTGGGCAAATTCCTCGTTCTCGCTCAGGAAGCCGTAGCCCGGGTGAATCGCCTCCGCGCCCGTGGCCTTGGCCGCTTCGATGATGCGCTCCCAACGCAGATAGCTGTCTTTGGGTGCGCTGCCGCCGATATGCACCGCCTCGTCGCAAAAGCTGACATGCTTGGCCCCCGCGTCAGCATCGGAATACACCGCAACAGACTGGATGGCCATGCGCCTGGCAGTGGCTGCGACTCGGCAGGCGATCTCCCCACGATTAGCAATAAGAATTTTTTTAAACATGGTCGTTCTTTGAGAAAGGAGACTTCAAGGTAAATGCGGAAGTGGTGCCGGGGTCGGGCCGCCCGCTGAAGATACGGGCCACGCGGATAAACAGCTGACGCAGGAACCGCCAGCAAACGCGGATCAGCCAGATGCTGAGCGCCAGCACCAAAGCCAGCACCACGACGAAAATCAGCGGGTGAGCAATCGCCAGCCACAGGCCAGCCGGGACCAGCGAGTCTTCGACCAGCGAGGCGCCAATATTGCTGAAGGGCTCGGGTGAGGTGTTGATGGCTGCGCGCGTCGTGGCCTTGGCGGCAAAGCTGGTAGCGGCCAGGGTGCCGCCCAGCAGCGCCGCTACCAACGCGCCCAGGCCGTTGTCTGCGCCAAACACCGCCGCCGCCAACGCAGCACCCGCGGGGATGCGGATCACGCCGTGCACCACATCCCACAGCGAATCCAGCCCCGGAATCTTGTCGGCAAAAAATTCAATGAACACCATGAAGCCGCTGACGCCCAGCACCACCGGGTTGGCCAGCAGGTGCAGGCCCTGCGGAAGCTCTA